>NZ_JBFRGZ010000020.1:0-71662 GCF_052115605.1 Arthrobacter sp. 2MCAF15
CTGCTCAACTGCTCAAAAGTTGTGCTGGACATCGCGGCGCTCACAGTTCGCCACCGTTCTTGGACGCGTACTCCTGCGCCGACAGCAGCGGACCCTCCCCGGTCACGGCGACCTTGAACAGCCAGCCGGCCCCGTAGGGATCGCTGTTGATCAGCGCGGGGTCATCGACGACGGCGGGGTTGATTTCGGTGACCTCGCCGGTGACCGGGGCATACAGGTCCGAAACGGACTTGGTCGACTCCACCTCGCCGCAGGTCTCCCCCGCCGTCACCGTCGAACCGACCTCGGGCAGGTCCACGTACACAATGTCACCGAGGGCATCCGTGGCCACAGCGGAGATGCCGATGGACACAACGTTCCCGGCTTCCCGCGCAACCCACTCGTGCTCGTCGGAGTACTGCAGTTCAGGGGCAACTTTTGCCATGTGTTTTCCTAAGTCTCGGTTGGTCGTGGTGCTAAATCTATTGTGGCTGGGTTAGCCGGAGGCTGTTGCCGGGTTGGGCGGCGGATGAGGCAATTCCTCCGCGTGCTCGGTCGCGAAAGCGCCCGCTGGGCGGACGCGACGCTCCCTTAGACGCACGTCTCCGGAATCCCCTCACCCGCCAACCGCAAGTTTCAGTTTTCGGGGCCAACAGTTTTCAGGACTACGGTTCCCGGGAAGAAACCTTGGCCCTGCGATCTTCGAGGGCCGGGCTACTACTTGGCTTTAAGGGTGTCGTCAAGCTCAACCCCCAATGATCGAGCTTGAGACAAACCAGAGCCGCGGCAGGCGGTTAATCCCCAGCACCTTTGGCTTTCGAAGGCGCCAGTTCCCATTGGTCCCGGCGTGGCGTCGTCTCAAAGGTGACATGTCCTCGAGGGGCTGGCTGGCCGCGGTTTTCGAAAGCGTGCGTCTAAGCGAGTGACCGCCGTCGGGGTTCCCTGGCCGAGCTTGCGAGGCTAGGGGGACGGCGGGTCAAACGAGCGAGCACGCGTGAAAACTGGGGCAAGCCAGCCCCGGAACCGGGAACCGCTGAAGCGGCTGGTCCGTTGAGGTACTTGTCGGGCTACTTGACGCGCTTGTAGAAAGGCAGTGCCACTACTTCGAAGGGCTCCGCCTTGCCGCGCAGGTCGATGTCCAGGGCCGTGCCGGGCTCGGTGAACTCGACGTCGACGTAGGCCATGGCGACCGGGTAGCCGAGGCTGGGCGAGGGCTGGCCCGAGGTGACTTCGCCGACGACGTTGCCGTCCTTGAGGACCGGGTAGTGGCCGCGGCCGGCCCGGCGTCCGAGGCCCTTGAGCCCGACGAGCTTGCGGCCCGTCGTGGCCCCGGCGCCGGCTTCCTTCTTGGCGGCCAGTGCGGCCTTGCCGATGAAGTCGCCTTCCTTGGACAGCGCGACGACGGGGCCCAGGCCGGCGGCGAACGGATCCCCTTCGAGGGAGAGCTCGTTGCCGTAGAGCGGCATGCCCGCCTCGAGGCGGAGCGAATCGCGGGATGCCAGCCCGGCGGGGGTCAGCTCGCCGTCTTCGGCGATGGCGACGAGCGCCTGCCAGAGGGCGGCGGCGTCGTCGTTCGCCACGAAGATCTCGAAGCCGTCTTCACCGGTGTAGCCGGTGCGGGCCAGCAGGAGGTCCTGGCTGGCGCCGCCGAACATGAAGGGGACGTCGACAGCGGCGTAGTACTTCAGGCCGGTGACGAGTTCGTGCTGCGCGGCGGGAACCAGGCGTAGCAGGATCTCCTGGGCTTTGGGACCCTGGACTGCGATCAGCGAGGTCTCGGCGGAGGCGTCTTGGACCGTGACGTCAAAGCCTGCAGCGCGCTCAGCCAGGGCAGCGGCAACGACCTTGGCGTTGCCCGCGTTGGGGACCACGAGGAACTTCTGCTCGCCGCGGCGGTAGGTGATGAGGTCGTCGATGATGCCGCCGTCCTCGTTGCAGATCAGCGAGTACTTGGCTTTGCCAATGGCCATCGCGGAGATCTTGCCCACCAGTGCGTAGTCCAGGAAGGCTGCGGCGTCCGGACCGGTGACCCAGACTTCGCCCATGTGGGAGAGGTCGAACAGGCCCGCGGACATGCGGACGGCGTGGTGCTCGGCGAGTTCGGAGCTGTACTTCAGCGGCATCTGCCAGCCGCCGAAGTCGGTGAAGGAGGCGCCGAGCTTCTTGTGTTCTTCGTAAAGTGCCGTGTAATTCTCAGTCATCGTTGGCTGTCCTTACTTGTTTGAGCCGGAGTTGGCGGAGTCGTCGGAGTGGCCTGCTGTGTCTTCTTCGAAGGCTTCGAGGGGAGGGCAGGAGCAGATCAGGTTGCGGTCACCGGCCGCGCCGTCGATCCGGCCGACCGGCGGGAAGTACTTGTCCTGCTTGAGCGTGTGGACCGGGAAGACGGCCTGCTCGCGCGGGTACTCGCGGGTCCAGTCGGTGCTGATGACGGCGGCGGCGGTGTGCGGTGCGTTGCGCAGCGGGCTGTGCTCCACGGTGAAGTCGCCGTGGGCCACCTGGTCGATTTCGGCGCGGATGGCGACCATGGCCGTGATGAAGCGGTCGATCTCGCCGAGGTCCTCGGATTCGGTCGGCTCCACCATGAGGGTGCCTGCCACCGGGAACGCGAGCGTGGGGGCGTGGAAGCCGTAGTCGATCA
The DNA here is from genome assembly GCF_052115605.1 of Arthrobacter sp. 2MCAF15. Lineage (NCBI taxonomy): Bacteria > Bacillati > Actinomycetota > Actinomycetes > Micrococcales > Micrococcaceae > Arthrobacter > Arthrobacter sp. 2MCAF15. Next base: position 2,618 of record NZ_JBFRGZ010000020.1, read on the forward strand.
GGCGCTTGGCCACGTCCTCGGCGGTCACTCCGGTCTTGGCCGTGAGTTCGCGCAGGTCCAGGATGCACTCGTGCGCCACGAGGCCGCCCTCGCCGGTGTACAGAACCGGGAAGGAGTCGTTCAGGCGGGCCGCGATGTAGTTCGCCGCGAGCAGGGCCGACTTGGTGGCCTCGGTGAGGCCCTGGCCGCCCATGAGCTTCACGTAGGCCCAGGAGATCGGCAGGACGCCGGCGGAGCCGTAGCGGGAGGCGGAGATCGGGGTTCCGTCGGCGCCGTTGGCCGGATCGGCTGCGTTGCCCGGCATGAACGGTGCCAGGTGGGCCTTGGCCGCGACCGGGCCGACGCCGGGTCCGCCGCCGCCGTGCGGGATGCAGAAGGTCTTGTGCAGGTTCAGGTGCGAGACGTCGCCGCCGAACTGGCCCGGCTGGGCCAGGCCGACGAGGGCGTTGAGGTTGGCGCCGTCGATGTAGACCTGGCCGCCGGCGGCGTGGATCGCGTCGCAGACCTCGCGGACGTCGGCGTCGTACACCCCGTGGGTGGAGGGGTAGGTGATCATGATGGCGGACAGGGCGTCCTTGTTGGCCTCGATCTTGGCGTTGAGGTCCATGTGGTCGATCGTGCCGTCGGAGGCGGTGGCCACGACGACGACCTTCATGCCGGCGAGCACGGCCGAGGCCGCGTTGGTGCCGTGGGCGGAGGCCGGGATCAGGCAGACGTTGCGCTGGGCCTCACCGCGGGAGAGGTGGTAGCCGCGGATGGCCAGCAGGCCCGCGAGTTCGCCCTGGGACCCGGCGTTGGGCTGGATGGAGACCTGGTCGTACCCGGTGATCTCGGTCAGCTGTGCTTCGAGGTCGTCGATCAGTTCGCGCCAGCCGGCGGTCTGCGAGTCCGGGGCGAACGGGTGGATGGAGGCGAACTCCGGCCAGGAGATGGCTTCCATCTCGGCCGTGGCGTTCAGCTTCATGGTGCACGAGCCCAGCGGGATCATGGTGCGGTCCAGGGCAAGGTCGCGGTCCGAGAGGCGGCGGATGTAGCGCAGCAGCTGGGTTTCGGAACGGTGGGTGTTGAACACCGGGTGCTGGAGGTAGTCGGAGGTCCGTTCGACGGCGGTGTCCAGGCCGAAGGAGGAGTCTGCTGCGTCAACGACGCTGGCCCCGAAGGCGGCGACGACGTCGGCGACGATGGCCGCCGTCGTGGCCTCATCGGCGGAGATGCCGACGGTGTCGGCGTCGATGGCGCGCAGGTTGACGCCCTTGGCGTCGGCGGCCGCGATGATCTCTGCGGCGCGGCCCGGCACGGAGACGGTGATGGTGTCGAAGAACGAGGTGTGCAGCACGTCGAGGCCGGCGGCCTTCAGGGACGCCGCGATGGTCCTGGCGTTGTTGTGGACGGTCTGGGCGATCGCCTTCAGCCCGTCGGGGCCGTGGTAGACGGCGTAGAAGGATGCCACGATGGCCAGCAGCGCCTGGGCGGTGCAGATGTTCGAGGTGGCCTTCTCACGGCGGATATGCTGCTCGCGGGTCTGCAGGGCCAGTCGGTAGGCGGGGACGCCCGCGTTGTCCTTGGAGACGCCTACGAGGCGGCCGGGCATGGAGCGTTCGAGCCCCTTCTGGACCGCCATGTAGGCCGCGTGCGGGCCGCCGAAGAACAGCGGCACGCCGAAGCGCTGGGCGGAGCCGACGGCGATGTCGGCGCCCTGCTCGCCCGGGGACGTGATGAGGGTCAGGGAGAGGAGGTCGGCCGCGACGGTGACGAGGGCGCCGCGTTCCTTGGCGTCGGCGATCACGGCGGTGTGGTCGAACACGCGGCCGGATACGCCGGGCTGCTGCAGGACGACGCCGTTGATGACCCCGGCGGGCAGGCCCTTGGAGAGGTCGGCGACCTCAACCTCGAAGCCGAGGGCCTCGGCGCGGCCCTTGACGATCGCGATGGTCTGCGGGAGGCAGTCGGCGTCGAGGACGGTCTTGCCGTCATGTGCGGCCTTGTTCTTGTTGGCGCGGCGCATCATCAGCACGGCCTCGGCGACGGCGGTGGCTTCGTCCAGCAGCGAGGCGTTGGCGATCGGCAGGCCGACGAGGTCCTGGACCATGGTCTGGAAGTTCAGCAGCGCCTCGAGCCGGCCCTGGGAGATTTCCGGCTGGTAGGGCGTGTAGGCGGTGTACCAGGCCGGGGCTTCGAGGATGTTGCGGCGGATTACCGGCGGGGTGAGGGTGTCGTAGTAGCCCTGCCCGATCATCTGCACTGCGGTCTTGTTTTTCGCCGCCAGCTTGCGCAGTTCGGCGAGGACTTCGACTTCGCTGAGGGCAGCGGCGAGCGCGAGGTCGGAGTCCTGGCGGATGTCCTTCGGAACGGCGGTGTCCACCAGGGCGTCGACGGTGTCGTAGCCGACAGCCTTCAGCATGGCGTCGACGTCGGCCTGGCGGCGGGCGCCGATGTGCCGGTCAACGAAGGACGTGGAGGCTGGGGTAACAGTCACAAGGAACTCCATAACTCAGGCGGCGCAGGGTACGCCACATTGATTCGGGTTCCTCCCCGCTCTGTATTGGACCTGAGAGTTTCCGCGCAGCCCGCATCAGGGGCTCCGCTTGCACCGTCGGTGAGCACAACGCGCTAAGGACGCACCTGCTACTTTCCAGAGATGCCTTGCCGCGGCGGTACGTGGGCCTGAGAGATTCCTGGGGAGGATTTGCTCCTACGGCGCCTGCTTGTACCTACTTGCAGGACTCTCCCGCCGCAGATCAAAGGCGTATTCAATTGGGGTGACAACAGTCACAGCACTCATTGTCCTATGCCGGGCGCGCGTCCGCAAACTCCCTCCCGGCGGCGGCCCCAAGTTACAGGTCCGGCCACGCGAGTTCGCCGCAGGCGTGCGGGGACGCCGTTTCGTTCCGGCGTAGTCGCAGGCTTCCGGCGTATTCGGCGAGCGGGGTCTCGGCGGCCGTCAGCGGCGCAGCTTCTCGACGGCGGCCAGGAGGCTCTCGACGTCGTCATTGACTTCCGGCGGCTGCCCGCCCGGCCCCCGGCCCAGCATGGCGTTGAAGTACAGCCCGTCCCCCATGTACAGGACGGCTTTCGCCATGGCGGGCCCGACGTCGGCGGCCAGCAGTTCCAGCCAGTTCGCCTGGGCGGCGGCGAAGCGGCGGAGGGTCTCCTGGTGCGCCACCTCGGCGAGCCTCGTGGCCGCGACGAACACCCGGTCCATGGGGGTGTCCGCCCACACCGAGGATTTGATGAAGTACACCGCCGCACCCTCGGGGGCCTCAGCCATGGCGGCAACATCGGCAGCGAGGTGCCCGTCCAGCCGCTCGAGCAGGACCGCGATCATCGCCTCCTTGGTCGGGAAGTGGTAGAGCAGGCCCCCCTTGGAGACTCCGGCCCGGCGCGCGACGGCGTCCAGCGTCGCGGCGCGTTCACCGACTTCGATGAGCAGGGATTCGAAGGCGTGGAGAACGGCCTCGCGGGCGACGGGTTTCCTGGGCATGCCTCCCATCATGCCTGTCCGGTGGCGCATTTCTTAACTGTACCGTCCAGACGGTATAGTTATGTTCCATGAGCATTCCGTCGATCACCGTCACCACCAGCACCCTGTCGGCCACCGGCCCCCGGGCCCCGTGGCGCGACTGGGTGGCGCTGGCCCTGCTGATGTTCCCTGTCCTGCTTGTGGCCGTGGACAACACCGCCTTGACGTTCGCCCTGCCCGCCATCGCCCGCAGCCTGGACGCCTCCGGCGTCGAACTGCTGTGGATCATCGACGCCTACCCCCTGGTTCTGGCCGGACTCCTGGTTGCGATGGGCAGCCTGGGTGACAGGATCGGCCGGCGCCGGCTGCTCTTCGTGGGCAGCGCAGGTTTTGCCGCGGTCTCGGCCTTGACGGCGTTCGCGCCGAGCGCCGAATGGCTGATCGCAGGCCGCGCCGGGCTTGGCCTCTTCGGCGCCATGCTCATGCCATCAACGCTTTCCCTGATCCGCAACATTTTCCCGCAGCCCAACCGGCGCAGATTGGCCGTGGCAATCTGGGCCGCAGGCTTCTCCGGCGGCGCCGCCCTCGGGCCGATTGCCGGCGGCTGGCTGGTGGAGCACTTCTGGTGGGGCGCCGTCCTGCTGGTCGCAGTGCCGATCATCCTGCCCCTGCTGCTGCTCGGTCCGGCATTGATCCCGGAGTCCCGCGACCCAAAGCCCGGACGCGTGGACGTGCCCAGCATCATCCTGTCCCTGCTGGTCATGGTGCCCGTTGTCTACGGGATCAAAACCCTCGCCACCCACGGGCCCTCGCTGGAGGCCTTCGCGAGCATCGGAGCCGGGCTGCTCATGGGCTACGTGTTCATCCGGCGCCAGCGCGCCCTGGCCAGAGGCCACAAGGCGGACCACAGCACGGCGCCCATGCTCGATGTCAGCCTCTTTGGCAACCGGGTCTTCAGCACCGCCATCACCGCCAACGTCCTGGCGCTGTTCTCCTTCAACGGCTTCATTCTCTTCCTGGCCCAGCACCTGCAACTGCTGGAGGGGCAGTCCCCCTCCGCCTCCGGTGTCGCCATGGTCCCGGCCCTCATCGCCACAGTCGTTGCCGGGCTGCTGGTGGTCCCCCTGGTGCGCAAGGTCCGGCCCGGCTTTGTGGTGGCCGGCGGCCTGCTGCTGAGCGCGGCGGGCTACTTCCTGGTGGCATTCGGCGACCACAGCCACGGCCCGTCACTGCTGCTGGCCGCGCTGCTGGTCCTCTGCCTGGGCGTGGGTGCCGCGGAGACGATCTCCAATGACCTGATCCTGGGCGCTGCGCCTGCGGACAAGTCGGGGGCCGCCGCCGCCATCTCCGAGACCGGCTATGAAGTGGGGTCCCTGCTGGGCACGGCGATCCTCGGCTCGATCCTCACGGCTTCTTACCAGGGCAACCTCCGGCTCCCCGCAGGCGTGTCCGAGCTCGCCCCGGCCTCTGCCACGAACCAGGCCGGCGAGACCCTCGCCGGCGCCGTGGAGCTCGCGGGGATGCTTCCGGCGCCGCTGGCAGAGGCGGTGACGGCGGCCGCGCGCACCGCCTTCGACTCGGGCGTACACATCACGGCCTCCATCGCCCTGGTCCTCATGTCCGGGGCGTGCGTGCTCGCCGCGGTCCTCCTGCGGAAGGTGCCGAAGGCAAGCTAGCAGCACCGGTTCCATCGCCGTCGGGCTCGAGTTCGACCGTGCTCAGCGCGACCGACATGCGTTGCCCTTCCAGGACCATTCCGTAGCTGAAAAACTCCAGCGTCCGGCGCCGGGAAAATACCCGACGCCGGACGCTGGAGTTTCGTGGGTGCGGCCTGGTGCTAGCAGGACCTACTTGCTGTCCGGAGTGGTCACGCTGGCGGTGGCCTTCATGGTCTCGGCACTGACCATCCAGGCGTACTGCTCAAACTTTGCGATGAACTCGTGCAGCAGATCGGCGGTGGTGGGGTCTTCATCGTCCACTTCGTCATGGACTTTGCGCATGGTGCCAACGGCCGCCTCCAGCGCTGCGACAATGCGTTCGATCGCGTCCTTCGTGCTGATCAGCCCCGCCGGAAACTCGGCCAGCGCGGTGGACTTGGAAACCGTGGAGTTTCGGCCGTCAGGGAGGGCGTGGAGGGCGCGCATGCGCTCGGCGAGGTCGTCCGCGAACCCGCGGGCGGCGTCGACGATCTCGTCCAGCTGGAGGTGAAGGTCCCGGAAGTTGGTCCCGACGATGTTCCAGTGCGCCTGCTTGCCCTGAACGTGGAGTTCGATCAGGTCCACCAGGACTGCCTGCAGGTTGGTCGTCAGTGTGGGTGTTGCTTTCATGCGTCCTCCTCGATAGAACCGGTGCGGTGGAGGCCGCGCGCGCCGCGTACTGGCGGCCCGGCCCATGCTTTCGACGCTACCGCAGGGCGGCGTCGGGCCGCGACGGTTCGGGGAGGAATTTCTCGATCAGCTTACTAAGCCGGCTTACTAACTGCTTCGGGGGCGGCTAGACGGCTTCGTTGAGGACCGGGCCGCGGGGGAACACGGCACGGGTGATGCCGCCGGATGTGGCCTCGGAGAGCTGGGTGAGGTAGTCGTTGCGGCGCCGCGGCGTAATCCTGGACTGGGGTTCGAACGGCTGCGCGGGGTCATCGGCGTAGTGCGCGGTCAGTCCGTCGCGCATCAGCCGGATGGCCTCCGAACGCTGCTGGGACACCGCAGCATGGGTGGATCCGAGTTCGGCGGCCAGGTCTTTGACCGTCCGGTCGCCGAAGTAGATCTCCTCCACGACGTAGCGCATCCGTTCCGGCAGGGATTTCACGGCGGCCCGCAGGTACTGGAGCCGTTCATCCGCGAGCACGGAGTGTTCCGGGGTGAGGGTCTCGGCGGCCAGGGTATCCACCACGGCCTCATCGAGGGGTGTCAGCGTGCGTGAGGCATCCGCGAGCGCGGCCTCCACAACGCTCTGCTGGACGCCAAGGGCGGAGGCGATCTCGTCCACTGTGGGCGTGCGGCCAAGGGCGGATGCCAGGGTTTCCTGGACGGACATGGTTTCCTTGATCCGCCGGCGGGCGGAGCGGGTGGCCCAGTCGCTGGCCCGCATCTCGTCCGCGAACGCGCCTAGGATGCGCCGGCGGGCGAACGCGCCAAAGGGGACCCCGAGGTCGGGATCGAACGAATCGGCCGACGTGATCAGGGCAATTGCACCGGCCGAGGCCAAATCATCGCGAGAAAGGTGTGACGCCTTCGAGCACAAATCTGAGACGAGATACCCCACCAGCGGAAGGTGCTGCGTGACCATCTCGTTGCGTTCCACGCGATTCAATACTGTGTCCCCCCATGAGACCGGATCCGAAGGGCTGTAGCCCTTAAAACGCCGAGAACCGCACCCAAACCGACCGGTACTCCCCCCATTGGAGTCAGCGTTCGCAAGCAGGGCGCAGCACCCATGGAGGAAACCTATCACCTGATCCCGGATCTGCGTGTACCCTCAGGGAAAAGCTTGGCAAAAAGTGCGGTACCCGCCCCGAAGCTGCGATTCAGGGGGCGGAAAGAGAATGGGGCCCATGAGCGCAAGTGATCTGTCCGCGGCGCTGTGGCAGGAGCGCCGGCAGCTGGAACTGCTCCTTTTCAGGCTGGAAACGCTACGGCTGCACGTCGGGGCCGGGAATGTGGAATGGCTGCGCCTCATGGCTTCCGAAATCGAAGCCGTGCTGGACCGTTTGCGCTTTGAAGGCCTGGCCCGGAGTGTCGAATCTGCCGTCGTCGCGGCCCAATGGGGTATGCCGGCACAAGCGACGCTGGTTGAACTGATTGCGGCCGCACCCGCCGGCCCCTGGGCCGAGATCCTGGGTGAGCATCTGGACGCCCTGCACGCACTTCTTGATCGGCTCGGCGCGGCCGCCCGCGTGAACGAAGAGGCACTGCGGCTCCTCCCCTTGCCGGGACGTCCCGGCCCGGCGGGCACCGCCGGACTGCTGGATCAGCTGGCCACTGGCGGAAACCTGGAGCGGGTCCTGGCCGTGGTCCGGCGCGCACCCCAGCCCGCCCTGGCCCAGTATCTGGGCGGGGAAAAGGACTGATCCGGGACCTGGCTTCAGCCCTTGGCGGAAGGTGCGGGCGGCAGGAGCCCGCGCAGCGCGTCCTCGGCCTCCGGGCCGGCTTCCGCCGCGGCGAGGTTCGCGGCCGCGATGGCTTCGATGACTTCCCGGCGCTGGATGGGCACGCCCCGGGGTGCCTCAATGCCTATCCGAACACCGTCGCCGCGGCCTTCCAGGACCGTGATGACGATGCCGTCGCCGATCATGATCTGTTCGCCCGGCTTGCGTGTAAGTACCAGCATCTTCTCAATCTACCCTTCACCGCGGGGAGCTTCGGACGATTCCCGCCGGTTCTGCCATGTCGGACCCGGACCGGCGGGACGGGCGTCGATCCAGCCCACGGGCAGGCCCAGGCCATTGACGCTTTCAGGCGACCCCGTCTCCGAGGCGCCGACCACCGCCACCGCGGCAACGTTGAGCTGGGCGGAGAGCACGCCGACCCAGCGCTTCGTGTCCTCATGCTTGCGTCCGGCATCGACCACCACCCAGACCTGGTCGGCGGAGAGCGCGGCCACGGACTGCACCCGGGCCAGGGCGTTGCGGGCTTTGCCGAGTCCGAACGCCACCAGGACGGTGCGCTCAGTCAGCACCGCGTGGGCGCGGGCGGCCGTGGCGCTTTGCCGCCCGTCAACGTGCAGGTGGCCATAGGCGGAAAGCTCGCCGGCGGTCCGGACATCCGCACCGCCCGCCGCCATGGACATGGCCAGGGCGGCATCCATGGCGTCCTCCCCCAGCCCGACCAGAACCACGAGATCGCCGACGCCGTTCAGCGGTGCGGGGGCAACCCCGGCATCCCCCGGCGCCCGGCCCGGCGCGGCGGCGGGAGTTGAAACTGGAATTGAGGCGGCGGGTGTTGGGGCAGCAGGACTTTGGGCAGCACGGTCGGCCGGCCCGGCGTAGCTTTCGGCGGGAACTCCGACGGCGGAAGCCGGGTCGGCGGCGGGAACTGGTTCCGCCGGGGTCCTGAGCCCGGCGCCGAGCTGCTCCAGGATCTCCGCAAAGTCCCGTGACTCGGTGGACACACCGGCGGCGGGCCGGTGCAGGCTCAGCTCGGCGGCGTCCGCCTCTTCCAGCAGTGCGGCGATGGCGGCGCCCTGAAAGTGATGGGACGGTCCGACGGCGGTCCTGGCCGCAGCAGGCGCGGCCGGCGGTCCGGTCTGGGCTGCGGGTGCGGGTGCGGGCGCCGCCGGTGCGGCGGCAGCGCCGGCGTCGCGCTCTCCGGCGTGGCCCTCTCCGGCGGGTCTGCCGGGGGGCGCCGTTTCGGTCCCGGCCAGGATGTCGGCGTCGGGCACTACCTCGCCGGTGACCACCTCATGTTTGGACATGATCTCGATCATTGCCTCGTAGCGGTCCTGGGCGAAGAGGCCGGCGATGCCGGGGCTGATGACGCGTTCGGCGGACACGATCCTGGCCGCGGGCCCGTACTGCTGCTCCGCCTTGCGGCGGATTTCCTCAAGCGAGGCTCCCTTAAGCCGATAGCGGTTCGGCATGGCGCACCACTCCTACTGTTTCGATCCGGACGTTGGCGGAGGTCACCTCGCGGTAGGACAACACGGGCACGGACCCCGGCTGGGCGCCCACGAGCCGGTGGATGGCCGGCCGGAGCGCCGGGGCGCACACGAGCACGGCCTGGCGGTTGGCGGCGGCCGCGGCGTCGACGGCGGAGCGCACCGAGCGCAGCACGGCGTCGAGCCTTTCCTGCCCCATGACGATCTGGCTGCCGCCTTCCGCGGGCCGCATGTCCTCGAGCATGTGTTGTTCCAGGACGGGGTCGATCATGATGACGTTGAGGACGGGGCCGTCCATGAACTTGGCCGTGAGGGCGGGGCCGAGGGCCTGCCGGGCGGCTTCCACGAGCGATTCCGGATCCGTGGAAATCTTGGCGCGCAGCGTGAGGGCCTCGTAGATCCGGGCGAGGTCGTTGATGGGGACCTGCTCGTCCAGGAGGCCCTGGAGGACGCGCTGCAGCTCGGCGAGGGAGAGCAGGGCCGGGGTCAGCTCGTCGACGGCCGAGGGGCTTTGCTTGCGCACTCCCTCGGTCAGCACGCGGACGTCCTCTCGGGACAGCAGCCGGGCAGCGTTCGCCGCGACGATCGAGGACAGGTGAGTGACCAGGACGGAGACCCGGTCGATCACCGTGGCGCCCGTCATTTCGGCGTTGTGCCGCATCTCCCCCGGAATCCATTTTCCGGCGAGCCCAAACACGGGCTCGATCATCGCCGCGCCGGGGAGCGAATCCAGGTTCTCGCCGAGGGCGAGCATTTGGCCGCCGGGGGCCGTGCCACGGCCGGCTTCGACGCCGGCGATCCGGATGGCATAGGTGGCCGGCGGCAGGTCCACGCTGTCCCGCGTGCGGACCGGAGGGATGACCAGGCCCAGTTCCATGGCGATCTTGTGCCGGAGGGACCGGACCCGGGCCAGGAGGTCATCGGAAGCGCCGGAGACCATGTCCACGAGGTCCGGAGCCAGCAGGATCTCCACGGGGTGGATGCGCATGTCTTCCAGCAGTTTCTCGTTGGGGTCCTGTTCCGGGAAGTTCAGCGCTGTCGACTCGGCCTCCCGGGCCGTCTCGGCCGCCCGCTGGGTCGCGGTGGTCCGGCGGGCGGCGATGATCAGGCCGATTCCGACGAGGACGAACGGGATGGGCGGCATGCCCGGGATCAGGGCCATGGCGAGGGCGGCGACGCCGGCGATCATGAGCGCGTTCGGTGACTGCAGCAGCTGGGTGGAGGCCGTGCTGCCCATGTCCGACTCGGCGTTGGACCGGGTCACGATCATGCCGGTGGAGACGGCCATGAGCAGCGCCGGGATCTGTGTGACGAGTCCGTCGCCCATGGTTAGCAGGCCGTAGGTGTTCAGGGCATCGCCGATCTCCATGCCGCGCTGCAGCATGCCGATGGCGATGCCGCCGATGAAGTTGATGATGATGATGATGATGCCGGCGATGGCATCGCCCTTGACGAATTTCGAGGCGCCGTCCATGGCACCGTAGAAGTCGGCCTCGGCCGAGACTTCGGCGCGCCGCTCCCGGGCCTGGGTGTCGGTGAGGAGACCGGCGTTGAGGTCGGCGTCGATGGCCATCTGCTTGCCGGGCATGGCGTCGAGGGTGAAGCGCGCGCCCACCTCGGCCACGCGCTCGGCACCCTTGGTGACCACGACGAACTGGATCACCACAAGGATGAGGAACACGACGGCGCCGATGATCATCGAGCCGCCCACCGTCACCTTGCCGAAGGCTTCAATGACCTGCCCGGCATACCCGTTGCCCAGCACCAGCCGGGTGGAGGCGACGTTCAGGCCCAGCCGGAACAGCGTGGCCACCAGCAGCAGGGATGGGAACACGGAGAAGTCCAGCGGCTTCTTCACGAACATGCTGGTCAGCAGGACCAGCAGCGCCAGCAGGATGTTGCAGACAATGAGGAAGTCCAGCAGCGGCGCGGGCACGGGAACCACCAGCAGGAGCACGATCCCCACGATGCCGATGGGCACCACCAGCCGGTTCAGCCTGTTGTTCATGGTGCGGTCCTTTCACAGACGCTGATTCCCAAAGTTTTCGTGCCGTGTTTCATGAAGTGCTTCATACGAAGGCACCGGCGCTTCGCATGCGGTGCATCCCGGTGGCGGCGCCCCGGGCCTTGAGCGCCATGACGAACGCGAGGACGCCGGCCACCGCCCGGTAGAAGTCCACCGGGATCTCGTCCCCCAGCTCACAGGCACCATGGAGTGCCCTGGCCAGCGGGATGTCCTGGACCATGGGCACGTTCTTCTGCTCGGCCTCTTCCCTGATCCTCGCAGCAACGTGGCCGGAGCCTTTGGCCACCACGCGGGGCGCTGACTTGCCGGGTTCGTACTTGAGGACCACGGCCACGTGCGTGGGGTTGACCAGGACGACGTCGGCGTCCGCGATCGAGGCGATCATACGGTTCCGGCTCATCGACATCTGGCGCGCGCGGCGCTGGGAGCGGATGAGCGGGTCGCCTTCGCTGTTCTTGTTCTCGTCCTGGACTTCCTTCTTGGACATCCGGGTCTTCTTCCGGTTGCGCCGCATCACCACGAAGAAGTCGGCCGCGGCCAGCACGATTCCGGCGGCCACCGCGAACTGGACCAGGGAGGAGATGCCGCCGGCCGCCGCCGCCGTGACGCCGGACACCGGCAGGCCGCCTGCGGTCAACAGGACCGGGATCAACCCCTGCACCACCGAGTAGAGCACCAGCCCGACGACGCTCGCCTTCATCAGCGCCTTGAGGCCACCCCACACCGCCTGGGCGCCGAAAAGCCGCTTGACGCCGCTGAGCAGGTTGAAGTGTTCGAATTCGAGCCTAAATTTCTTCAGGTGGACACCGCCCTGAAGGGCGGAGCCGGCGAGGACAGCCAGGAACACGACGATCAACAGGGGGCCCACAATCCCGGCAATGGACGCGAACCCGGCCTCGAGCGCCTGGAAGGCCTTGCCGGGATCCGGTGCTGACACAATGCCGCGGACGGTGAACAGCTGGTCCGTCGCGGCGTTGGCGGCCCGGTCCACGGTGCTGGGCAGCATGAGCGCGGCCGCGCCGACGCCGAGCCAGGCGGTGAGGTCCTGGGAACGGGAAAGCTGGCCCTTGGAGCGGACTTCCTTCATCCGCTTGTCGGTGGCTTGCTCGGTCTTTTCCTGTGAATCCGCCATCAGCCCACCCCCAGCACTGCTTTGGCCGCCTGTCCGGCGAGGCTGGAAACGATCCTGGGCAGGGCCAGGAACATGAATCCGGCCAGCGTTAGGGTGAGGAGGATCTTCAGCGGGAAGCCCAGCGAGAAGGCGTTCAGCGCAGGCGCCACGCGGGTGAGCAGGCCAAGCCCGACGTCGGCAAGGAACAGCACCACCAGGAGCGGGCCGGCAATCTGCACGGCGGCCAGGAACATGCCGGACACGGCCGCGATGAGGGCCTGCACGGGCTGTGCCAGGTCGATCCCTCCGGCCAGGGGCAGGGCGGCGAAGCTGCCGGTGAGGCCCGTGATCACCAGCTGGTAGCCGTCCGAGGCGAAGAGCAGGGCCAGGGCCGCCATCTGCAGGAGCCTGGTGAACTGGGCGCCGTTGACCATCATCTGGGGGTCGAAGGCCTGGGCCATCTGGAATCCGCTGAAAAGGTCGATCAGGCTGCCGGCAGACTGGATCGCGGAGAAGATCACCAGGACCAGGAATCCCAGCACGAGCCCGGTCAGCAGCTCAAGGACCAGACCGGTGAGGAACCCGGCGGTGTTCCGGGGCGTGTAGCCGCCGACCATGCGCTGCGTCACTGCCAAGCCCAGTCCGAGTCCCAGCATTGCCTTCACTCGCCCCGGGAAGGCGTGGTGAGAGAAGGGCGGAGCCACGATCAGGAAAGCCGTCATCCGGACCGTGGCCAGGAGCAGGACTTCCAGCCAGGTCGGGTCGATGGGGATGCCCACCTCACAGGCCTCCGAGCAGGGACGGAATCTTCGCGAAGAGGTCGTTCGTGAAGGTCACCATCTCCGAAATCATCCAGTGCCCGCAGACGATCAGGGCCACGGCCACAGCGGCCGCCTTCGGCACGAAGGACAGCGTGGCTTCCTGCAGCTGCGTGATGGACTGCAGCAAGGAGATGGCCAGGCCCACCACCAGCGCCGTGACCAGCACCGGAGCGGAGAGCTTCGCGGCCACGATCATGGCCTGGAGGCAGATATCCAGGACGGCGTTCGAGTTCATCCCGAACCTGCATAGCTTTGGACCAGCGCCGTGATGATCAGGCCCCAGCCGTCGACAAGGACGAAGAGCAGGATCTTGAAAGGCAGCGAGATCATGACCGGCGGCAGCATCATCATGCCCATGGACATCAGGGCCGCGGACACCACGAGGTCGATCACGAGGAACGGGATGAAGATCACGAAGCCGATGATGAACGCGGCGCGGAGTTCGGAGATCATGAACGCCGGGATGAGGGTCTGCAGCGGGACTGCCTCGGGAGTGGCCGGGTTCTCGGCCCCGGCGGCGCGGGACATCAGGGCGATGTCCTCTTCCCTGGTGTGGGCGAGCATGAAGTGCTGCAGCGGACCCGACGCGGCGCTGACCGCACCGTTGAAGTCCAGCGTGCCGTTGAGGTACGGCTGGATTCCAGTGGTGTTGATCTCGTTGATGACGGGCCACATCACAAAGATGGACAGGAACAGGGCCAGCCCGGCCAGTACCTGGTTCGGCGGGATGGACGGCAGGGACAGCGCGTTGCGGGTCATCGCCAGGACCACAAAGATCTTGGTGAAGGACGTCATCATCAGCAGCAGCGAGGGCGCGACGGCCAGGAGCGTGATCCCGATCAGGGTCAATACGGCGGTGGAGGGTTTACCGTCCGCGCCGTTGATCTGGATGTTGACGTTCCCGCCGCCGGGGTTGGCAGGATCGGTCGGCGCCACCGGCGCTATCGGGTCGATCGGCGCGGCGTGGCCTGCGGAGGCATTGAGCCAGAGCAGCAGGAAGGTGAACAGCACGACGGCGACCCCCGCGGCCAGGAGCCTGAGGGGTCGTGTGCCTGCTGAAAGCGAGCGGGTGGTACCGGTAGCAAGGGGGCGGATCAATTGCGGCGTCCGCTCCTGAGTGCGGCGGCGGCCTGCTTCCACGTGGAGCCTGCCAGGATGGAGCCGTGCAGCGGCGGGTGGCCCGACGCGCCGCTCGCGCCGTCACGGACGGCAGGGCCGCGGACGTGGGAGCTCCGGTGAAGGGTGCTGCGGCGGGACGTCGGCAGGTCCCGGACGCCGTCCGGGCCTTCCGCGCCGTCGTCGTATCCGCCGTCGTCGTATCCGCCGTCGTCGTGCGTGCCGGCGTCCGCGCGGACGTGGCTGCCGGAGAGCGGGCTGGCCTCGGCGAGGATCCGGGCGAAATCCCCGAAGCCGCGGCCGGTGCCGGTGATAGGGACTTCTTCGGGTTCGGGCGGGATGTCCCCGGTGTGCAGGACGTTGACGGCGTGCTCGGTGACGCCCAGGAGGAAACGCTGCCCGGCGGCGTCGACTAGCACCACGGAGGCTTTCTGTCCGAGGCTCTGCCGGCTAACGATGGTCAGGGCACGGTCAGCCCGGCGCCGCCCGGTGCCTTTGCCCAGCCGGCGCTGCAGCAGCCACATGAGGCCAAGCACCGCGCCCAGGGCCACGACTACCCGCAGCCCGAGGATCAGTGCATCCATTCAGCTGAGCCCCTCGGCAACGTCGAGGATCCGGGTGATTCGAACCGCGTAGTCCTGGTCCAGGACCACAACCTCGCCGTGCGCGATCAGGCGGCCGTTGAGCAGGACGTCGGCCGGGGCGCCGGCGGAGCGGTCCAGTTCGATGATCTTGCCCGGTTCCAGTGACAGCACATCCCGGACAGACATCCGGGTGCGTCCGATCTCAACGGTGAGGGCCATTTCAATGTTGTTGATGCGGCCGAGCCGGCCGGCCACCGTGTCGCCGCCGGCGAAGACGTCCCCGGCCCGGTCCTGGCTGTTGCCGTGCTCGCGGAGCCGGACAGCAAACCAGGCCGCGGCGTTCGTGCCGTCGGAGAGTTCGAAAACCGCCGTGTCGGGGTCCGAGAGCAGCCCGGAGACGTCGGATTCGCGCAGGTCGGAGAGGACGCCGGCGCCGAAGACCGAGCTGGCGCCTTCCATCGCGGGACGCAGCACGTCTGTCACGGAGACGTGCCCCAGCTGGGACCCTGCCCCGGCGGCCTCGTCCAGGAAGGTGCGGTCGCTGAGCATGAGCGCGAGATCGGCGGTCACCGCGCCGACGAAGGTCGCCGTGACGGCCTGGCGGGCGTAGGCGGCCGCGGCCCGGGCAGGAACCAGGGCAACGACCTTCAGGGCCACCGGGCTCGGCAGTTCCTCGACGAGCCGCTCCGCCGACAATTCGTGCTTGGTCAGGGTGATGCTCATCGTTGGTTCTCCTCGATTGTGACAATGACTGCGGCCGCGCGGGAGCCGTTGCGGGCCGGGGCCGCGGTGGCCAGCCGGGTTCCGTCCAGGGTGAGGTCAAAGGGCCGGTTTTCCAGGTGCGGCAGGGTCAGGACGTCGCCGACGGCGAGGCCCAGGACCTGGCTCGGGGTGACGAACGACGTCGAGAGCCGCACCGACAGTTCCACCGGCACCTGCTCCAGCTGGGCGCTGATGCGTGCCGGGGCGTCGTCGCGGGTGTCGGTGGGGTTGACCTTCTTGAGCCGTCCCAGCAGGATGCCGGCCGGAACGGCCAGGGTGGCGGGGGCGTTGACTTCGCCGACGCTCATGGTGAAGGAGGCCACGATCATCAGTTCGCTCGGCGCGGCGGCCTGGGCAAACTGGGAGTTGTACTGGATGGTGTCCACCCGGACGGCTTCGCTGAGCAGCGGGCCAAGGGAGTAGCCGAGGTCCTCGAGGGCCTCGTCCATGAGGCCCTTGATCAGCGCCTGCTCGATCTGGGTGAACTTGCGGTCCGGCATGGGCGAATCATTGGAGGCGCCGAGCATGCGGTTGACCCAGCCGAGGGCGGCCGGGCCGGGGAACTGCACCACGAGCTTGGAATCGTGGGCCTCCACGGTGCACAGGACCATGGCGGTGACGGCGGGCAGGGAGGCTGCGTACTCGTCGTAGCTGAGCATACTGACGTCTTCGAGGCGCACCACGGACTTGACGCGCACCTTGGCGGTGAGCTGGGTGCCCCACTGGCGGGCGAAGGTTTCAAAGGCGAGTTCGAGCACGCGGCTGTGTTCGCGGGCGAGGGTCGCCGGACGGCGGAAGTCATAGACGCTGACGGTCCGCTCCCGTGCCACTTCCCGCTCATCCAAAACACTCACGGTTGCCACTATCGGCAAGGTAATGCGCGGCGTAAGCGATCCGCCGGGGGCAAAACGCTGGAAGCAACCAACTGCTTATTTCTTGCTCAGCTTCAGTGCCTCTGGAATCAGCGCCCGGACGACGTCGGGCTTGTCGGAAAGGACCACGATGTCCACCCGGCGGTTCCGCTCCATGAGCGCAGGGGTGGAGTCGTCGTTGACCTGGCGGGCCGATCCGAACGCGACGGCGCCAATGGTGCCGGGGCCAATGCCGCCGTTGTCCACCATGTACCGCAGGACGTTGACGGCGCGCGCGGAGGACAGTTCCCAGGTGGAGGGGTAGGCCGTGATGCCGTTCGCGGCGTGGCCCTCGACCATGATTTCCATGCCGGCCGGTTTCAGGACCGGGGAGATGACCTGCAGCACCCGGGCGGCCCGGGAGGTGAGTTCGGGCCGGTCAGGTTCGAAGAATGCCTGAGATCCGACCAGTTTGACCGTCAGGCCCCGCTGGTCGATCTGGAACTCGACGTTTTCGCTCAGCCCGGCCGCCGCCAGGCCGGCCTGCATTTTCTTCTGCAGCTCCTTGAGCCGGTCTACTTCCTTGATCGCTTCAGCCATGTTCTCGGGGGAGGCCGTGACGGCGCCCTTGACGGCGGCGAACGCCTCAAGGTTCTGGTCCACGAGTTCGGGCGGCACCACCGTGCCCGACGCCGTATCCACGGTCTCGGACGCGACCGCGCCGAATCCTGTGGCCAGGGAGTTGCGGAGCTTTTCAAACTTGTTGGCGTCCACCGTGGACATCGCGAAGAGGACGATGAACATGCACATCAGCACGGTGACCATGTCCATGTAGGACGCCATCCAGCGTTCGTCGACATGGTGCTCTTCCGGCTTCTTCCGCCCGCGCCGTCGTGGGCTCACGCGGCCTCGTCCATCCTGTCGGCCTTGTCCGCGCCGGCCTTCTTGCCGCCGGAGCTCTTGAGCTGGTGCTCGGGGACCATGGCCCGGAGCCGTTCGGCGAGCAGCAGCGGCTGGGCGCCGGACTGGACGGACAGCATGCCTTCCATCAGCAGCGTCATCCGTTCGATGTCCAGCTCGGAGAGCCGGGCCATCCGGGCGCTGAACGGAAGCCAGATGAAGTTGGCGGAGAGCAGGCCCCACAGGGTGGCGACGAAGGCCGCGGCGATCATGGGGCCGAGGTGGTCCGGCGTGGAGAGGTTTTCCAGGACGTGGGTCAGGGACACGACGGTGCCGATGATGCCCACGGTGGGTGCGTAGCCGCCCAGGCTCGCAAAGAATTTGGAGTTTGCGTGGTCGCTGCGGGACTTCGAGTCGATCTCGTCCTCCATCAGCATCCGGAGGTCCTCGGCGTCGGTGCCGTCGGCGATGTTCTGCAGGGCACGGGCCAGGAAGGGATCCTTGACGCTGGCCGCTTCCTCTTCCAGGGACAACAGGCCCTCGCTGCGGGCCTTTTCGGCGAAGCGGACCATCTGGTCAATGCTTTCCTGCGGCTTGGCGGTCTTGCCGAGGAACATCTTGGGGAGGGCCTTGAAGGCCTGGAGGACGTCTTTGAGGGTGTTCCCGGCGATCCCGACGGCAAGCGTGGCACCAAAGACCAGGATCATGGGGGCGGGGAGGAGCAAGGCCGACAGGCTGGCGCCTTCAAGCGACACCATGGCGATAACGGAGCCAAAGGCGAGGAGCAGTCCAATGACTGTTGCGGGATCCATCGTTACTTTCTGGGTTGCAGGGGCACCGTGGGGCCGGCGCCGTCGGTGTCGTCTGTGTCGTCGTCGGGCGAGTCGTCCGACGAGTCGGTCCGGACCAGGCTGAGCGGATACCCGGTGATGGCCGGAAAGTCCCTTGCCTTGCTCAGGACGTAGGCCCGGTAGTCGGCAATGAGCTCGACAACTTCAGCGAGGCTTTCCAGCACCACGTACGCGGCGCCGTCCAGCGTCACCAAATGCGTATCCGGGCTCTCGTGGATGCGCTCAATGAGGTCCGGATTGACCGCGAAGCGCGTTCCGTTGAGGCGTGTAACGACGATCATGGGCCGATTCTGCTCTGTGAGGGGAAGGGTATTCTCCTCCGTACTGTCGGCAGCCCCGGCCCCTTCGTTAGGCGCCGCGAACAGGCCCCTTGCACAGTCCGGATCCACGGGGTGGCGGGCGTGCCAAGATTTCCCGTGCCAAGGCCTCCGCACGGTATTAAGGTGGGAGCTGACGGGGCCACCCGGGCCGCCCCGGAAGGAAGGCCAGCCATGGTGCCATTTCCGGCTCTCGAGCAGCCGTTGAACCCGTTTCCCCGCTATGAAGCCATGCGTGAGAGTGAACCGGTTTTCCAGGACCAGGAAACCGGCGTCTGGCACGTGTTCCGCTACGACGACGTGCAGCGGGTCTTGTCCGAGCACGCCACGTTTTCCTCCCGGTTCGGCGGAGATGACCCCTCGGGCCAGATGTTTGCTGCCAGCCTGGTCAACACGGACCCTCCCCGGCACCGCCAATTGCGTTCCTTGGTGTCGCAGGCGTTCACGCCCCGGTCGGTGGAAGCGCTCGCACCGCGCATCTCGGAGCTCACCAGCGAATTTGTTGGACCCGGTCATTGCCGCCGGCACCACGGACCTGATCGACCAGCTGGCCTACCCGCTGCCGGTCATCGTGATCGCGGAACTGATGGGCATCCCGGCCTCGGACCGGAACCGGTTCAAGCAGTGGTCTGACGTGATTGTCAGCCAGACCCGCGAGGGCGCCAACGGATCCAGCCATGCGGCCGCCAACCGGGAAATGGCGGAGTACTTCATGGCCATGATCGAACAGCGGCGGCGCCAGCCGGGCAACGACCTCATCAGCGCGCTGCTCGGGGCCGAGATAGACGGGCAGAAACTCACCGTGATGGAGCTGCTCGGATTCTGCAGCCTCCTCCTCGTTGCCGGCAACGAGACCACCACCAACCTGATCGGCAACGCGGTGCTGTGTTTCACCGAGGCGCCGGGCACGGCAGAACGACTGCTCGCCGAGCCGGACCTGCTGCCGCATGCGATCGAAGAAGTGCTGCGCTACCGCTCCCCCGTCCAGTCCATGTACCGAATCTCGACGGTGGACACGACGCTGCACGGCCGGCCGGTCCCCGCAGGGTCGCCGATCGTGGCCTGGATCGGTTCTGCGAACCGGGACGCAGAGCAGTTCCCGCACCCTGACGTGTTCGACGTCGAACGCTCGCCAAACCGTCACCTGGCCTTCGGGCAGGGCATCCACTTCTGCCTCGGCGCTCCCCTGGCCCGGCTCGAGGCCAAGATCGCGCTCCAGGCTGTGCTCTCCCGGTTGCCGGGACTGGCCGTAGAACCCGGAGCGGCGCTGGAGCGGATGGAGAGCACGATCGTCTTCGGGGTGAAACAGCTCCCCGTGACCTGGCGGGCTGCCTGACCGCGAGCGCCGCTCCCGTTGCCCTCGCCGCTCCCGTTGCCCTATCAGTTGTGGCTGCCACCGGGTCCGGATGACAGCCGTAAGTGACAGGGCAACGCGGAGGAGTTAGCGCTTGAGCTGGGTCAGTTCCTGCAGGACCTCGTCCGAGGTGGTGATGATGCGGGCGTTGGCCTGGAAGCCGCGCTGCGCAACGATCAGGTTGGTGAATTCCTGGGACAGGTCCACGTTGGACATTTCCAGGGTTCCGCCGGTCAGGGTGCCGATGCCTGGGTCGCCCGCGGCACCCAGCTGCACGCCGCCGGAGTTGCCGGTGGCCACGTAGGAGGAGCCGCCGGCCTTCTCCAGCCCGCCGGGGTTGGTGAACTTGGCGAGGGCGATTTTGGCCAGGACCTGCTTGATGCCGTTGCTGAAGGATCCGACCAGTGAACCGTCGTTTCCGAGCGTGTAGGACTCGAGCTTGCCAACGGGCGCGCCGTCCTGGCCGCTGACGGCCAGCGAGCTCATGGTGGCGTAGCCGGAGACCTTGGAGAGGTCTACGGTAATCCCGGATACCGTGAGGGATCCGTTGGGGGTGAGCTGGCCGTTAGGCTGCTGCGCGAGCTTAATGGTCGACGTCGTTGCCCCATCCTTGGCAGTGACATCCCAGCCGGTAACGCTCTTGGCGAAGGTCACAGTCAAGCTGCGCTCGACGCCGGCACCATCGTAGACCTTGACGACGCGGTCCAGTGGTGCGTCTGTCACGAGGGCATCGCTTGGCAGGTTGCCGTCCAGCGTCACCGTCTTGGTGGCGGCCGCCACCATGGTGTTGGGGTTCAGCGTGATGTCGCCGACCGGACCGCCGGCGTTGATGACGCCGTTGGCGGCGGTCCAGCCCTGGAGGATGCCGCCGTCGGGGCTGACCAGCTGGTTGGCCGAATCGGGGCTGAAGGAGCCGGCGCGGGTGAAGAGCTGCTGGCCGCCCTTGCTGGTCACGAAGAAACCGTCGCCGGAGATCATCATGTCCGTGGCGCGGCCGGTGCTCTGCGAGGAGCCCTGGCTGAAGTTGGTGGTGACGCCGGCAACCCGGACGCCGAGGCCGACCTGGGCGGGGTTGGTGCCGCCGGATTCGGCCTGCGGACCCGCGGCACCTGCCTGGAGCTGGGACAGAGTGTCCTGGAACTGGGTGGAAGAGGCCTTGAAGCCGGCGGTGTTGACGTTGGCGATGTTGTTGCCGGTGACGTCGAGCATGGTCTGGTGGGCACGGAGGCCGGAGATTCCGGAGTACAGCGAGCGGAGCATGGGAACTGCCTTTCTACGGGTGAAGAGCTGGTTAGGAAGCGGCCGGAGCAGTGAGCCCGGTGATGGAGTCGAGGGGAACGGAATGATCGCCAACCGTGACGGACGGGACCGAGCCCGCATACGTCACGGAGCTGGCGATGCCGGTTCCGGTGGTGCCGTCCGCGAGCGTGTAGCCGACCGAGTGGCCGATCAGCTGGGCCGCCGCCGTCCGCATCTGGAGGGAGAAGCCCTCCTTGCTGTTGGTGGTCAGTTCAGTCATTTTTTCCATCATGGAGAGCTGGAGGGTCTGGCTCATCATCTGGTTGGTGTCCATGGGCGCGCTCGGGTTCTGGTTCTTGAGCTGCGTCACGAGCAGGGACATGAACACATTGGCATCCATGGTCTGCGAGGGAGTCCGGACGGCAGAAGCCTGGGAGGCCTCCCCCGCCGCCGTTACCGGCTGGGATGCGATCGGCTGAATCGTCATAAGTCGCGTTCCTTCGTGTCAGACAAGAATGTCGAGGGTGGTCTGGGGTCCGTTCAAGATCCTGGCGGTGCGCACGGCCTGGTCATCAGCCAGGGCGTCCCAGCGGCGTCCGGGGCGCGGCTCGGCCGGTCCGTTGCGTCCGCCCGGACCGGAGCCGCTTCCGCCGGGCTCCCGGCCGGCGGCGAACTGGCCTCCGGGGCCGGCCCGGTCCTGGCCGGCGCCGTTGTTCCCTCCGTTTGGGGAGGAGCCCCCGGGTCCGCCGTGATCGGACAGGTCAAGGCTGGCCCCGAAGCCGGCGTTGTGCAGTTCCTTGCGGAGTTCGGGCAGGATCCCGCGGACCGCTTCACGTCCTGCCTCGCCCGGGGCGAAGAGCTCAATCCGGACGCCCGCGCCGTCAATATGCGCCCGGACCGTCAGCGGGCCGAGATCTTCCGGGCTGACCTTCAGGGTCATGATGTGCTGGCCGTGGGCCGCTCCCACGAGGGTGAAGAGCGGTTTGGCCAGCTGGGGCTGGAGGGCCGCGGCCTGCGGAGCCGGTTGTGCAGCCGCCGGGAACGCCGCCTGGGCGGTTGTTTGGGGCACGGTTGTTTGGAACACGGTTGCTTGGGGCAAGGTCATTTGGGGCACGGTCATTTGGGGCACAGCCGGGGGTACCGTTTGGTGCCCGGATTGGGAAGCGGTGGTGCCGGCCGACGGCGGCACGGCGACAGTGCCTGCCGGGGCACCGTTATCCGGGCCGGATGGTGCCTCCCCGGCGCTGGTTACCGCGGCGGGAACGGGTGCTCTGGGGGCATCGGGGCCCGCTGCGACGGCTGCTGTTGCGGTCGTAGCGGCAGTTGCAGTTGCGGTTCCGGTGGCGGTCGCGGCGGAATCCATGGCGCCGGCCTGGACGGCGGGTACGGGCATGAACTGCGCGGGGGCAACTTGTCCGGGTACTGACGGAGCGCCGGCGGTAGTGTCCGCCTGTGTGCCCACGGTCGCCGTCGTGGAAGCCGTGGCCGTCAGGGGCACCCCTCCGAGCACAGAGGCACGTCCCGGGACGGACTGTGCGGGGACGGACTGTGCGGGGACGGCGTCAGTGCCAAGCCCTGCCGACGCGCCGACGTCAGGTGCGGACCCGGACACGGAAGTCGTCGCCACCCCGCCAGCGGCCGGCACGGCCGGTGGCGCGGCGGCGGCAGCGCCGGACAGGGTTCCAGGCACCGGGACCGGCGCGCCGAAAGGCAAAGCGGCCGGGGCAGAAACCTGTGCACCGGAGAGCCGGCCGTCGGCCGGCGTGGAGAGTGTCGCGGCCGCAGCCGGGACGGCATCGGCGAACGGGCGTGGGCCCGCCGGCTGTGCAGCGGCAGCGGCCGGCGCGGCCGCGCGGGAACCGGCAGCGAAAGTGGGCCCCGCAGGGGTTGCCGCGGCCGCGGTGCCAGTTAGCCCGTTGGTTGCTGCGGCCAATTGGGTGCCTGCAGGAGTCGGAGCCTGCCCGGCAGCCGTCGCAAGCATTCCCACAACAGGCCCAGCGGTAGTGGACCCTGATACCCGCTCCGGCCGGTCCGGGGCGGGTGACACACCTGCCGGCGCAGCCGTGGGTGAAGCGGAGGCCAGTGCCGGGGCGCGGGATCCTTCGAGGCGGCCCGACGTCGGAGCAGCGGCCTGCGCGGCTGCGAACTGCACGGCTGGAATCTGCGCCGGGGCAAACTGCGCGAGCTGGGTGGACTGGGTGAGCTGCGTGAGAGCCTCACCGGCGGGCGAGCCGGCCTCGGCCTGCGGGGCAGACCCGGCTCCGCCGTCGGCCGTCACGGCACTATTGGCCGCGCCACCAGTGGCGGCGTCGCCGCCCGGCGCGGCACCGGAGAGGTCGCCGTCGGACACCGACAGATCCGTTCCCCCGCCGTCAGTTGCCGAAGCGGCAGCCTCGCCGAAGGGGCCGGCAGCGGGGGCGTTGCCTGCCGCGCCCTGGACGTCGTTCAGGACCGAGTCGAAGGACGCGGTCCCCGGGT
Source organism: Arthrobacter sp. 2MCAF15 (assembly GCF_052115605.1). Classification (NCBI taxonomy): domain Bacteria; kingdom Bacillati; phylum Actinomycetota; class Actinomycetes; order Micrococcales; family Micrococcaceae; genus Arthrobacter; species Arthrobacter sp. 2MCAF15. Next base: position 26,083 of record NZ_JBFRGZ010000020.1, read on the forward strand.
TTGCGTTGGCGGACCGGGGATCCGTGCCCAGGCGGGTGGTCCGGACCGGCGTGGCCAGGGCAGCCGCCAGATCCGCCGATGCCGCGGCCTTCACGATGCACTCCCGGCAGGAACGATGCGCCGGATGGAGGTCAGGTTGGACTGCTGCTCCCAGGCATCACGGATCTGGATGGTCTTGCCGGGCACGGGTGCGTCGATCGCCTTGCCGTTGCCCAGGTAGATCGAAATGTGGTTGCCGCCGAAGCTCACCAGGAGATCGCCGGGCTTCGCCTCGGCGAGGGAAGCCACGGGTGTGCCCTGGCGCATCTGGTCGCTTACCACGCGGGGAATCTCCACGCCGAGGTCCTTGAACACGCGCTGGGTGAAGCCGGAGCAGTCCATGCCCGTGGCCGGGTTGGTTCCGCCCCACACATAGGGAACCCCGATGTACTTCTTGGCCACAGCCACCACGTCGTTGCCGGTCGCGGCACCGCCGGTGTGGACGGATCCCGCCGGCTGAGCTCCCGTGAGCGCTGCTGTCCCGGCCGCAGTCGTGCTGCCCAGTCCCAGGGTGCTGCCGAGCCCAAGGCTGTCGGTGAGGGAGGAACCATCCGTTACTCCGCTCCCGCCCAATGCCGCGGCCAGCGCCTGCGTGAATGTGCCGGAGTCGCCCGTGCCCGTAGCGGTCGCAAGCGAGGTGGCCGCAGCAGTCTTGGCGGCGGCTGTCTCCGTGGCCGCGGGCCGGCTCAGTTCCGCGATCATCGATTGGATGCCCTGCATGCGGCTGATCGCCTCGGTCATGCTCATGGCTTCACCTGCTGCTCGTCACGGTGCCAGAGGGTCGAGGCGATCTCGTCGAGGGCCGACTGTTCGGCGCGCAAGTCCGCGGAGTGGACCTCGGCGTCGTGGCGGGCCTGCAGTTTCTCCAGGCCCACGGACCGCGTGCGGGCAGCGATGAACTCGGCGCGGGCGTTGGCTTCATCGGCCTCGGCCAGGTGCGAGAGGTTTTGCAGATCAGCGAGCATGCTGTGCGAGGACGACCGGGCGGCGGCCACGGCGCGCAAGGAGGCCGAGCTGGAGATGGGGTCATCCGTGGCGGCCAGTTCGCGGCGGGCGGCGGCTTCGCGGACCCGGACGGAGCTGGAGCGTGAACGGGCGCGCGCCAGGCCAGTGGCCGCCTGGTCCTGCTGGAGCTGGCGGAGGCGCAGGAGGCCGGCCAGAGAGAATTCGCGGTTCATGCTGCTGCTCCCAGGATCGAGGTGAGGTGGCCGAGCCGCTGCCAGGACTCGGGGTGGGCCGTGGATTCGTCCATCGGCTGCTGGAGGAAACCGCTGACGTCGTGCTCGTGGTTCAGCGCGGCGTCCACCAGGGGGTTGGTCCCGGCCTGGTACGCGCCGACGTCGATCAGGTCCTGCGCCGCCTTGCGGGCCGCGAGGACCCGGCGGAGCGTTGCCGCCGCCTCCAGGTGCGGCCGGGAATTGACCTTGCTGGCCACCCGGGACACGGATCCGAGCACGTCCACGGAGGGGAAGTGCCCGGTGACGGCCAGCTTGCGGTCCAGGACCACGTGGCCGTCCAGGATGGAACGGGCCGCGTCGGCGATGGGTTCGTTGTGGTCGTCACCGTCCACCAGCACCGTGTAGATGCCGGTAACGGAACCGGTTTCGGCCGTGCCCGCTCGCTCCAGCAGCCGCGCCAGGATCGAAAAGGTCGACGGCGGGTAGCCTCGGGTGGCAGGGGGCTCGCCGGCCGAGAGGCCAATTTCACGCTGGGCCATGGCCACACGGGTCAGGGAGTCCATCATCAATACGACGTCCTGGCCCTGGTCGCGAAAGGACTCGGCGATCCGGGTGGCAGTGAAGGCCGCGCGCATGCGCATGAGTGCGGGTTCGTCGGAGGTCGCGACCACTACAACGGAACGTGCCAGGCCGGCGGTCCCGAGGTCGTCCTCGAGGAACTCGCGGACTTCGCGGCCGCGTTCGCCGACCAGGGCAATTACCGAGACTTCGGCGTCGGTACCGCGGGCGATCATCGAGAGCAGGGAGGACTTGCCGACGCCGGAGCCGGCAAACAAGCCCATGCGCTGTCCCTTGCCGAAGGTCGTCATGGTGTCCAGGACGCGCACGCCGGTCTGCAGCGCGGTGTCGATGCGGGCGCGTTTCATGGCGTTGGGTGCCTCGTTGTCGATCGGCACGCGCGGTCCGCTGAGCAGCGGGCCCTTTCCGTCGATCGGGCGCCCAAGGCCGTCAAGGACCCGTCCGAACAGTCCCCGGCCGGTGGGAACCAGCACCGCGCCGCCCTTGGCGCGGACGGGGTCGCCGGCCGCGACGCCGGCAAGCCGGCCCAACGGCATGCAGCGCACGGAGCCTTCCAGGGCCGCGACGACTTCGGCGTCAAGGCCGGGGTTCTGCCCCACCGTGACGAGGTCGCCCAGCGCGCAGTCCAGTCCCGACACTTCCATGCCGAGACCAATGACGGACGTGACAACACCCACCCTTTGCGGGGCGGCAGCGGCCAGCGCGGCGGCGTAGTCGGCACCCTTCGGGCGCCACTCGGCGATCATTCCTGCCCCCGGTAGGCGCCGGCAGGGTCTTTGCCGGCAGCGTCAACGCCGGGCAGGTCCGCGTCGCCGAGCAGGGCCGTGCGGGCACGGCCCAGGGCCGTGCGCAGGCTGGCATCGAACCAGCCCTGCTGGTATTCGACTTTCGCGTCGCCGCGGCCCAGGGAAGGGTCCGCAATGAGGGGCAGTCCGGCGGGCAGGTCCTGGCCCTCACGGCTCAAGACGTCGATGTCCGCCGGGTGCAGCCGGATCGCTAGAACGGTGGCGGCGTCGTTCCCGGACAGGGCCCGGGTCAGGGCGGCGCGGGCGGTCCGGGTGCCTTCGGCCAGTTCGTAGCCGAGGATGGCCTCGGCGAGTTCCAGCGCCGTACGCGCCAGGATTTCCTCAGCATCCTGCAGGGCCTGCACGTTGCGGTGCGCGAAGTCTGTCTTGGCGACGGCGAGGGCGCGCACGGCGCGGTCCAGGTCCTGCTGTCCGGCGGCCAGGGAGGCGGCCTGTTCGGCGGCCATCCGGTCCCGCCAGCGGCGCTGTTCCTTCGCGGCGGCGCGGACTCCGGCGGCGTAGCCTGCGGCGTGGCCCTCGGTGTAGCCGGCCTGCTCGGAGGCCGGGCCATTGGCCCGCAGCGAGGGAAAGACGATGCGCGCCGGGGCGCTGGGGGCCCCGTTATCAGTAGACATAGTCTTCTTCGTCCCCGCGCTGGATGGTGATCTGGCCTTCGGCCTCGAGCTCGCGGATGGAGCGGACGACGGCGGCACGGGCTTCTTCGATCTGCGAGGCACGCAGCGGCCCCAGGCCGGCGATCTCGGATTCGAGGATTTCCAGGTTGCGCCCGGAAACGTTGGTGGTAATGGTTTCCAGGACCGGCTCGGAGGCACCCTTCATGGCGATCGCCAGGACGGCCGAGTCGAGTCCGCGGAGCACCAGCTGGACGTCGCGGCGTTCCAGCTTCACGATGTCCTCGAACGTGACCATCTGGGCCCGGATCTCCACCGCGAGGTCGGGATCGAGCAGGTCCAGGCCGTCCAGCACGGACCGTTCCGTACCGGCGTCGGTCCGGTTGATGATCTCCAGCAGCGGCTGGATGCCGCCCACCACCTTCGAAGCCTGCTGGGACACGGCGGCACCGCCGCGGAGCTTTAGGGTGTCGGCGACAATCCCGATCGCCTCGGGCGCGCCGGATCCCATGGTGGCGATGCTGAGGGCAACGTCGGCCCGCAGCGAGCCGGGCAGCCCTGACATCACGGCCGAGGCCTTGCGCGGACTGAGGTGGGCGAGAACCAGGGCAATGGTCTGCGGCAGTTCGCCGTCGATCAGGGCCAGGATCTGCACCGGTTCGATGTCTTCGAGGAACTCGAAGGATTTGCCCGCCATGTTGACCGTCAGGCGGTTCATGAGTCCGGCGGCCCTTTCCGAGCCGAAGGACGCCTCGAGCAGGCCCTCGGCGAGTTCCCGGCCGCCCCGGGCCTGGCGCGGACTGGTCAGCGCAGTCTGGTGGAAGTCCTTCATGATCTGCTCGGCGACGTCCGGGTCCACCTTGCGGAGCTTGACGATCTCCGCGGCAATCTCCTCCGCCTCGGTGTCCGTGAACTGGGCCATGACCTTGGCGGCGTTCTCGGGGCTCATCTGCATCAGGACGACGGCGGCGCGCTGGGTTCCGGTGAGGAGCGTATCGGCCGGTTTCATGCCGGCTGCCTGTCATCCATGAGGCCGCGCAGGTAATCGGCGGCCCGCTCCGGGTTGGCGGCCACCATGCTGTCGATCTCAAACCGGCGGCGCTCGGACTCCAGCTGTTCCATGCTGGGACCCGGAAGCGGAGGCAAGGCGGTGATGGGGATAGCCGACGTCGCCGGCGCGGGCTGAAGGGCCACAACGGGCGGGGCCACCGGCATGATCTCCAGGTCCAGGCGTTCGCCCAGGTCCACAGGCTCGCGCTTCTGGCGGCGCCGCAGGATGATCGTGAGGACCAGGGCCAGGATCAGCAGGCCAAGCAGGATGCTGCCGGCGGTGACGAGGGTTCCGAAGAACGCGGCCTGCTTTTCGGCTTCGGCATTGGCCTGCGCCTCGGCAAGCGCTTTGGCCGCGTTGTCGGCGGCGGTGGTGCTGAACGGCACCACCTCGACGGTGACGACGTCGCCGCGCGTGGCGTCGATCCCTGCCGCGGAGGTGACGAGGTTCTTCAGGGAGGCCAGGTTCAGGCCACCGGCCGCGGCCTGGCTGACGGCCACGGAGATGGTCTGCCGCTTGATGGCGCCGGCCGGGATGAGCCTGTCCTCGGTGACCTTGTTGACGGCGTTGTTCTTGGTCTCGGTGGAGGAGTCGAAGTTGCCGTTGCCGGCCGTGCCGCCGGGAACGGCGATGTTGTCCGGGCCCAGGACGCCCGCGGCGCCTCCCCCGGTTCCGGCGTATTTCTCGGTCTTGGACGATTCGCTGAGCGGCAGGGCGCCCGCGGTGTTGGAGAAGGTTTCGCTTTTCTGCTGCGCGGATTCACCGGTCACATCGGCGGCGACGGCGACCGTGGAGTTACCCGGGCCCACCACGCGGTCCAGGACGGCCTTGACCGCGTCGGAGGTGCGCTGCTGGTAGTCGCTGGCCTGCTTGGACGAGGAACCGGCCGGGCCGCCGCCGACTGTGGAGAGCACATTGCCCTGGGAATCGACCACGGAGACATTGGCGGGCTTGAGGTTTTCGATCGCGGCGGAGGTCAGGTGGACGATCGCCTGCACTTTGTCGCCGGAGAGAGTGGTGCCGGCGTCGGTCTCGACAAAGACCGAGGCGGTGGTGTCCGGGGCCGTGGACACAAACACGGTCTTCTCGGGGATGGCGAGACGGACGGCGGCGGTCTTCACGCCGTCCATGGCGGAGATCGTGCTGGCCAGTTCGCCTTCGAGGGCGCGCTTGTAGGTGACGGACTGCTGGAACTCCGAGGACGTCACGCCCATCTTGTCCAGCAGGGAATACCCGGTGGCCGCGGCGGTCGGCAGGCCGGCGGCGGCGGCCTTGAGGCGCTCGTCGTAGACCTTGTCCTGGGGGACGAGGATAGTGGATCCGCCGTCGCTGAGCTCGTACGCAACGTTGTCCTTGCGGAGCTGTTCGACGATGCCGTTGGCGTCGGTGGTCTGGAGTCCGGAAAACAGTGGCGTCAGCACCGGGCGGGTGAGCCACGCGGACAGCGCCACAATGCCGACCACCAGAAGGGCAGCGCCGAGCACGGCCAGGGTGCGCTGGCCGGCGGTGAAGCTCTTCAGGCTGGCGCCGAAGCGTTGGAAGAAGGCGTTTATCTGCGGAGGCATCAGGCCTGCATCCTCATGATCTCGTTGAATGCGTCAACACCCTTGTTGCGCACGGTGGCCATGAGCTCGAGGGTGACCTGGGCCCGGGTGGCGGCGAGGGTGGCGTTGTGGATGTCATCGAGGTTGCCGGTGACGGCGGAGACGGCCAGCTGGTTCGACGTCGACTGCAGCTGCTGGAGGTTGTCCACCGCCCCGGTGAGGGACGTGGCGAAGGCGGAACCGTCGGTGCCGGCCACGGGGGCCGTTCCTGCGACGTAACTCGTGGGCAGGACTCCCAGGACAGGAGCGATGGGGGCAACAGTCATCAGGAGCGTCCAATCTCAAGGGCAGCCATGTAGGTTTCGCGGGCGCGGTCCACAACCTGGGCGTTGGCCTGGTAGCCGCGCTGGGCGATGATAAGGGCGCCCATCTGTTCGGCCATGTCGATGTCCGGGTATTTCACGTTGCCGTTGGCGTCCGCCAGCGGGTGGTCCGGCTGGTAGACGATTCTGCCCTCGGCGCTGCCGCGCAGGGCGCCCTTGACGTATACGCCGGATCCCTCCGAGCCTTCCGCGGCCTCGACGTAGCGAGCCTGGAAAGCCGGGCCGGACGTGGCGGAGGCGTTGTTCATGTTCGCGAGGTTGTCCGAGACAGCATCGAGCCACTTGCGGTGGACGGTGAGGGCGGACCCGGCAATGCCGATTGCGTCGAAGGTCATCAGCTGGTCCTCAGGGCGGCGCGCACGGCGGAGAATTCGGTATTGACAGCGCGGGCGGCGAACTGGAAGCGCAGCACGGTGTCGATGTTGGACAGCGTCTCGGTGTCCAGGTTGACGTTGTTGCCGTTCAGCTCGGTCGGTTCCAGGGATTCCGCCGTCGTTGCCTGGACATGGCCGTCCCCGGACTTCACCGACGCCGCGAGGGCGTCCTCAAAACTGACCCGCTTCGCGTGGTAATTAGGGGTGTTGACGTTCGCGATGTTGTTCGCGATGGTGCGCTGGCGCAAGGCCAGGCCGTCCATGGCGCTGGCCAGGGCGGCGGAAGTCACGGATTCGAGCACAGAGTCCTGCCTGGGAAAGGTGGGGGTGGCCGATCCGTGGCCGGTAATCGAGCGATCCGTGCTCTTACAGTGGTTATCGGCACTGCTCAGCGCCGCGTTAGGAGAAAATACAACAGTTCTTTCAAAGATTTGAGCCGGGAAGGTGTCAGCCGTTGACGTCGAGGTAGACGGCGGAGGAAGACTCCCCCACTCCGGGTATCGAGGAGACCGCCTGGAGCTGGCGTGCCACGTCTAAACGGGCCTCATCGAGCCGGCGGGCAACGCGTTCCTGGGCCGCGGCCAGCGCGACGGCGCGGCGGCGCGCCGCGGCGGGTAGGGGCCCGGGCAACGACGGCGGGGACCACCGTTTTTCCGGTCGCGATTCCGCCGCGGACCCGGCCGGGACGGCGAGCGGGCCAAGCGGGTCCTTCAGCGTGCGTTCCGCGGACATGACGGCCGTTTCGAGCACATCCAGGACGGCCATCCAAGCGGCCAGGGTAGTGTCGGCCGGAATCGTCTCAGGGAGGGGCGATCCGGGGCTGATGGATCCGGCTCCCCCAACGTCGGATTCCATATCGGCAAGGTTAGCCAAAACCGAGGCTCCCGCCACCTGATCCGGACGGCGAGTTCCAGGCTCCGGTGCCTGCAAAGGCGCGCGCAGGCGCTGCCGTTGGCGAGGCTGCGCCGGCTGAGGCAGGTGCGGCGGGCGACGGGGCGGCCGCAGCGGCCTCGTGCCAGGCTTGGCGCAGGGGCTCGAGGAGGTCGATCGCCTCCCCGGTGAGGGCGGGATCGCGTTGGATGTTGGCGTTGACCAGCGCGGTGGAGGCGTAGTTGTAGAGCCCCAGGAGCCCGTCGGCGCCTGCCCAAGCGTCGGTCTTCAGGGAAGACGACAGTTCGGTGATGATGGCCTGCGCGTGGATCAGGTTTTCAGACGCAACGGACCAGTTAGCGGTTTCCTGGGCCGATTCCGCCCGGCGCAGGTCCAGCAGGAGCCGGTCATAGAGCATGGTCAGCAGGCGCGCGGGCGGGGCCGAAAGAACCGAGTCCGCGAGGTACTGGTTCCGCTGTGAGGCATGGCCGTAGCCGCCAGCAAAGGGCATCGAGGTCATTATTTTGAGGTACTTCCTGAGAGGCCTGCGATCTGGGACGACAGCCACGCGGACTGCGCTTTCATGCCGCTGAGGGACACCTCGAGCGCCGTGTAGGTCTGCTGCAGGGTGGCACGGCGGATGGCGAGACGATCATCCCAGCTGGCGATCTGGTCCGTGTAATCCTTGGCGGCAGACTGCTGGCCCTTGATTTTGGTGCTCAGCAGCCCCGTGGTGGGGTCCGAGGCCTGCTTGGCGGCGTCGGCCACGCGGCCGGCGATCGTGGCCACCGCGGCCATGGTTCCCACGGGGTCCTTGGCGATCGCGTCGCCGAACTTGGCGGAGTCGAAATCGATGGATCCGGTCTTGTTCAGGACGAGTCCGAGGTCCGACGGGGATTTGCCGTTGACGGGCTGGGAAGCCGCGGACAGGACGGCCGCGTTGACCGTGCGGATGGTGCTGTCACCGGTGAAGATTCCGCCGGAGGTGATCGCGGCACCCGAGGCGTCGGTGCTGCTGACCACGTTGCTCTTGGTTGCGATCTGGGCCAGGACGCCGTTGACCGAGCTGATCAGATCCGAGCTGGCCTTGCTGATCTGGGCGTTGTCGCGGGAGACGGTGATGCGGGCCGGCGTGGCCGAGACCTCGCTCACCGTGGCGGAGACGCCGGGGAGAAGATCGGTGAATGTGTTAGTGGGAGAGCTGAGCGTCGCTTCAACGCCAGGTATTCCAGCCCACAGCTTGATCTTCGCGTCCTGGGCCGGCTGCACGGGGGTCAGCACGGCAGTGCCATCAGGATCGGCAATGCTGAACGCGGCGGTGTCCCCGGACTTCAAGGAGGCGAACTGGAGGCGGTATTCGCCACCGCCCACGGAAACCTTGGACGCCACAACGCCGGCGCCGGAAAGGTTTACGGCGCTGACGACGTCGTCGAGTGAGCTGGTCAGCGGAGTGACAGTGACGGCCTGTCCGCCCTGGCCGGTGACGGTCAAGGTGGTGTAGGGCCACGCGGCGAGGTTCTTGCTCACCGAGACCTGGGACTGGGCCAGTTGGGTTACGGTAAAGTCAACGGCCCCGGGCTTCGCCCCGGCGCTGACAGAAGCTGTGACGTTCGAGGCGCCGCTCTTGGCCGAGTAGAGGTCCAGGCTTTTGGAGTCGGAGAGTTTCGTGGCCTTGGTGGCTAGGTCTGCGACTGCGGAATTAAGCCCTTGGAGCGCGGAGATGCGGGTTTGGACAGCCGCCGCTTTGCTCTTGATAAGGGTCTGCGGCCCAGCCTCAATCGTCATCAGCGAATTGATCAGGGACGTGGTGTCCAGTCCGCTGGACAGACCATCGATGGAAAGTCCCACGCCTACAACTCCTTAGAACAATTGATCACGTGAATTGGTGCTGCCGGTAGTACTGCACGGCGTCCGGAGAGAAGAAATCTCTCCGGACGCCGTGTCCTCATTCAGAACTAGCGCAGAGGAGCCGCTGAGCCGACCCTTCTCACATCAGGTCTAGCGGAGGAGCTGCAGAACACCCTGGTTGGACTGGTTGGCCTGGGCCAGCATTGCGGTGCCGGCCTGGGACAGGATGTTGTTGCGGGTGAACTTGACCATTTCCTCAGCCATGTCCGTGTCACGGATACGGGAGTTGGAAGCGGTCAGGTTTTCCTTGGCCACGTTGATGGTCTGCACAGCCGACTCGAGGCGGTTCTGGGTGGCGCCCAGGTCTGCACGAGCGGTTGAGACTGCAGTGATCTTGATATCGAGGACCTTGATCGCATCCTGCGCGCCCGTTGCGCTGGAGAAATCCAGTCCCGTCAGGGCGGATGATGTGGCAGCAGCACCAGCACCAAAGTCCGTGGCGTTCGGTACGACAGTTCCCATGGTGCCGCCGTCATTCGCCTTGACAATAATTCCCTTGGAGCTGCCGTCAGCGTTTCGAGACACAGAAGCCGTGAACTTGCTAGAGAAATCCGTGTCGCGGTTCAGCTTCTCCGCAAGATCGGCCGCCGTTCCACCAGCGGTCACAGTCACCGACATCGTGGTATCCACGCCACCCTTGGTGGATGTGAAGGCGTAAGCGCCGCCAGCGATGGTCGGCTGCCCGCCGCTGTAGTTAGCAAAAGTGAATTCTGCCCCATCGCTAACCGGGGTCTGGAGATCAGCTGCGATGGCCGCTATGTTCGCGGTGGAGAGAGTGACGTCAATCTTGTCGCCCGCATTGGCACCGACCTGGATGTTGACCGCAGCCCCACCCTGCAGAAGCGAGCGGCCGTTGAAGTTGGTCGATTGGCCGATTCGGTCAAGTTCCTTGACCAAGCTGGTGGCCTCAGTGGTGATAGCCGCGCGCGAGTCAGAGTTGTTCGTATCGTTGGCTGCCTGGACACCCAGGTCGCGCAGACGCTGCAGGATGGAGTGAGCCTGGTTCAGGCCGCCTTCAGCGGTCTGAACCAGTCCGATGCCATCCTGGGCGTTGCGGGCGGCAACCGAAAGGCCACCGATCTGGGACTTCAAGCCTTCGGACAAAGCCAAGCCGGCCGCGTCGTCACCGGCGCGGTTAATGCGCAGGCCGCTGGAAAGCTTCTCCAGCGACTTGGACAGGTCGTTCTGGGTGTTGCTGAGGCTGCGGTACGCGTTGTTCGCAGCCATATTGGTGTTGATCTGCATTCCCATGATGTTTCCTCCATGATTGGGACAGTGTGCGATGGCCCATCCGTGGGCCTTCAGGAGTAGTTATCGCCATTTAGAGCTCACACGTAAGGAGGATTTCTAAATTCCTTTGGATCGTCCCTTTGACGATTCTTTCCGCGTCTTCCGTCTACTCCTGCTAACGCATGCCGCAGCCCTGCCGATAGTTTCTACGAACCCAGCTGTTGGCTGAATCGTCCGCACGATTAATCAGCCGCGCCGGCACCACCGCACCTGTCACCGAAGAGGGAGTCCTCCGGACCTATGGCCATCCACGAACTGTCAGCCCTGCTGTGGCGGGAGCGTGAACTCCTGGACGTTCTCACTTTCAAGCTGGAGGAAGAGCAACTGCTGCTCACCTCAGGCAAATCGCGCTGGCTGGCCCACGGCACCAAGGAAGTCGAGCAGGTCCTCGAGCACCTCTCCAGGGCGAGCTTGGCGCGCACCATCGAGGCCGCCGTCGTCGCCGAAACGTGGGGTTTGCCCTCCGATGCTTCCCTCGGTGAGCTGGCCGCCGCCGCCCCGGAAGGCGCCTGGTCCGAGGTCCTGACCGCGCACCTGACCGCGCTGACCCGCCAGACGGCCCTCATCAAGGAGCTGCGCGACTCCAATGAGCAGTACCTGCGCACCGCGGTCCGTTCCACCCAGGAGTCCCTGGCCGACCTTCGGCCCGCCGCCGGCACGTACGACGCCCACGGCAAGACCGGGGAAACCGCCGGCTCGCGCCTTTTCGACAAGCAATTCTAAGGAAGCGACCATGAGCACCTTTGGCGCCCTGAATACCGCCTACCGGGGGCTGACGGCTGCCCAGCAGGGCATGAACGTCGCCGGCCAGAACATTGCCAACGCCGCTACCGAGGGCTACACGCGGCAGCGCGTTCAGCAGTCCTCGATCGCCGCCCCGGCCCAGGGCCTCTTCGGCTCGGGCCGCCCGGAGTCCGGCAACGGTGTCTCGGTGGACGGCATCGCCCGTCTCGGCAGCAGCTTCCTGGACGCGGGTGTCCGCTCTGCCGGCGCCCGGGCCGGTTACGCCGGTGTCCGGTCCGCCGCGCTGCAGGGAATCGAGGGGATCCTGCAGGAACCGGGCGACAACGGGATTTCCTCCGCGCTGCACAACTTCTGGTCGGCCTGGCAGGGCGCGTCCAACCAGCCCGGGGAATCCGGTCCGGCGGGGCAGCTCCTGCAGGCCGGCAATGAGCTCACCGCGAAGATCTCCGCCGGCTATCAGTCGCTGACAGCGCAGTGGACCAGCGTTCGCGGCCAGGCCCAGGACAACGTCGACGCCGTCAACTCTGCGGCAGCGCAGGTGGCCGCGTTCAACGCGACCATTCGTTCCACGACCGCTGCCGGCGGTTCAGCCAACGAACTCATCGACGCTCGGGCCAAGCTCACGGAGACGATCTCCCGCCTGACCGGCGGAACTGTCCGCGAACAGGCTGATGGCACCGTGGACATCCACGTCGGCGGCAACGCCCTCGTCATGGGCACCTCGGTCCGGGCCCTGGCCCTCTCCGGCACGCAGTCCGGGGACTCGCTCGGGTCCCCGGTCCAGCTCGAATGGGCAGACCGGCCCGGCGCGGCCGTGCCGGTCACGGACGGCGAAATCGCCGGCGCGCTGTCCGTCCTGGCGCCTGCCAACAGCGCAGGCACCGGCGGCGCGATTGCCGAGGCAGCGGCGTCGTACAACACGTTTGCTTCAAACCTAAGGGACGCCGTCAACGCCCTCCACAACGGCGCCCAGACCTCCACCGGGGCGGTGGCCGGCAACTTCTTCAGTCCGGCCTCCGGCCTGCCGGCGGCGCTGGATATCGCTGTCCTGCCCAAAGACGCCGCCGGCATCGGCATCGGCGCCGGGGCGGGGAATCTGGACAACAGCGTGGCGGACAAGATTTCCCAGCTCGGCACGGGTCCCGGATCCCCGGACAGCCTCTGGGCCGGCGTCGTGACGGGGATCGGTGTCCTGTCCCGGGGCGCGCAGCAGCACGATGCCCTGGCCGCCGCCTCGCAGGCCTCCGCCCAGGCCAACCGCGCGTCCTCCGCCTCGGTCAGCCTGGACGAGGAAAACGTCAGCCTGCTCACCAACCAGCACGCCTATCAGGCCGCCGCCCGGGTCATGACGGCCGTGGACGAAGCCCTGGATGTTTTGATCAACCGCACCGGGCTGGTAGGAAGGTAGACATGCTGAACCGGGTAACAAACCTGACCATGAGCACGTCGGCCCAGCGGACGCTGCAGGCCCAGCAGGCGAAGCTCGCCGAACTGCAGGACAAGGCGAGCACACTCGACAAGATCTCCCGGCCCTCGGACGACCCCGCGGCCACGGCCCAGGCCCTCCAGACCCGCTCCCGGATCGCCGCCGCCGCCCAGTACGGCAGGAACATCGACGACGGCGACCGCTGGCTCACCGCCGCGGATTCCGCCCTGGAGCAGGCCACCAACGTGGTCCACAAAATGCAGGACCTCACGGTCCAGGCCGGCAACGGCACGCTCAACCAGTCGGGCAGGGACGCGATCGCCCTCGAGCTCGAAAGCCTGAACAAGGACCTCCTGTCGATCGCCAACCGAAAGCACCTGGGCCGCAACATCTTCGCCGGCAGTTCGGACGCTGCCAACGCCTTCACCGCCGGGACATCCGGCCCGCCGGCCACGCCTGCGACTTTCAACGGGATTGCCAACAGTTCCGTGGAGCGCCGCATCAGTGAAAACCAGACCGTCCGGGTGGACGCCGACGGCGCCGCGATCTTCGGTGACGGCGCCACGTCGATCTTCGAAACCGTCAGCGGAATCGTCAACGGACTGCGCAGCAACTCGGACGTGACGGCACTGGCCGGCAAGCTCGAGTCCGGGGTCAAGGACGTCATCAACGGGCGTTCTGACATCGGAACACGCCAGGCCCAGCTGGAACGTGCCAGCAGCGTCAACACAGAATTGGAGGCCACCTTGGATGCACAGAAGACGGGCATCGAGAAGGCAGATCTTGGCAGCGTCATCATGGACCTGAAGCTTCAGGAGACCAACTACCAGGTGGCCCTGGCCGCGACGGCGCGCGTGCTTCAGCCGACGCTGATGGACTTCCTGCGGTGAGCGCCCCGATCATGGACACTCCTGTCGCCAACCTGCCTGTCGCGTTCACCGCGCCCATGCCGGGCTTCGAAGATCTGCACGACTTCAGCCTGCGCAGCGTCGAGGGCGCGCCCGGGCTGTACGCCCTGGAAGCTGCTTCCTCTCCGGTGCGGCTGTTCCTGGCCGACGCCGCCGTGTTTGCCCCCAGCTACGCCCCGCCCATCCCGGCAGCAGCGCTGGAGGCCCTGGACCTTCCGGAGTCAGAGGTCCCCCAGGTACTGATCGTCCTCAACCACGCCCCCGGTTCCACCACGGTGAACCTCATGGCCCCGCTCGTCCTCAACCGCGGCACGGGACGCTGCACCCAGCTGGTGCTCGACGGCCGGGACTACCCGCTCCGGGCCGAGCTCAACTCCCTCTAGCCACCGGGCCTGGCTGACTCGGCCGGTTCACCAGAAGTGCGCCACATCCACCACGAGCCGTGACCCGGTGCCCGGTCCGGCCAGGGTAAGGACCCGGAACGGCAACCGGGCACGGACCCCCAGGCCCAGGCTGCTGTAACCCTCGAAACTGCCCGCCCACGCCACCTGCCGAAACGTCTGGTACCCGCTCACGTTCACAAGTTCATTCTTGTCCGCAGGGGTGTACGTGGAGTTGCCGTTGCTGTCATAGGCCGGCGCGTTGACCGTGAGCTGGATGAAGGCCTGGCCGCGCAGCGGGACCGGCAGGCCCGACCCGTCCTGCACTACTTGGGGAACATAGCGGACGGTGTAGCCGGCCACCGGGCCGTTCAGGTCGATGACGAGCCGATCGAAGCAGTAGTGCTGGCCGCTCCGGACGTTCACCACCTGGGCCTGGCTCATGGCAGGATCCGTTTTCATCAGCGATCCCCAGACCAGTCCGCAGTAGGGGTCCGCGGCTGCCGGCGCCGGCGCGAGCATCCCCAGGCCGATGGCCATCAGCACTGCCGCGAGCAATGCGTGGATCCGCTTCAGCTGGATCTTCTTCAGCTGGGTCGATTTCAAGGCGGCCACCCCCTGACACTGAACTGCTCCGATATTGAACTTGCTGCCCTGTGTTGACGGGCGGTCTGGGCGGGGAGCCTGGACGGGCGGCAACGTCAGACGCTTTCAGCGTAAGCGGAGCCGAACCGGCGGGCGAGGCCGCCCACCATTTCGGCGCCCAACTGTTAGCGCGGCCCGCCGCCGGTCACGGACGGATGTCTCCGAGGGGTGCTTCGAGATTCGTTTACGAACAGATAACGCGCCCGCTCGCTGGGCACAGGCGTGCCGGACCTGGCAGGAACGCACGAAGCGCCGGCACCCTGGCGGGTCCGGCGCTTCGTGCGGTTAGGGCTGGAAGGCTCTTAGCCTTCGCAGTCGCGGCAGTACTTCATGCCGTTCTTTTCAAGGGCAACCTGGGACCGGTGGCGGACCAGGAAGCAGGAGGCACAGGTGAATTCATCGGACTGCTCGGGAACAACAATGACGGTCAGCTCTTCGCCGGACAGATCCGCACCCGGGAGATCAATGCCTTCAGCGGTGTCGTTCTCATCGACGTCGATCACAGCAGTCTGCGCGCCGCCACCGCGGGACGCCTGCAGGGCCTCCAGCGACTCGGCGGGAGATTCTTCTTCTGTCTTGCGTGGGGCGTCGTAATCGGTAGCCATTTTGGGGTTCACTTTCGTTGCTGCGCAGCGCCATTTCAGGCACCTCAGTGAAGCAGTTTAGGACATTATGCATGGAGTTGAGCAATAGTGTGGCCAATCCGACACAATGAGACTGCCGGGCCGCGGAAAACCGGGACACCGGCGCTGGCCGGAGCCCGGCCGTGGGCGTCGGCCGGGCGGTCCGAGACGGGTCCAGACGGGCAGGTCACGCGACCGGCCAAACCACCAGAGTCTGCCATTTCGCCGGGTCGGGTTCGACGCCGGGATCGGTCAGGTAGTACTCCCACATTGCCTCCCCCGGGCTCGCGCCGTCGTGCCGCATCCGCGTCATGATGGCGCCGTAGGTCTGCGGCAGTGATTCGTACGGACCGATATGCATCGCCTCGTAGGCCCGGCCTGCGGGGAGGCTCCCGGCGATGACCGCGGTGTCCGCGCCGCCCGGGTTCGTGAAGGGAGCGGCGAGGGGGAACCCCGCTTCGACATCGACGACGTCGGTCGGCGTGCCGCGGTACAGCGCGAACGGCGGTCCGGCCAGCTGGACGTGCTGCTCCTGCACCGCGCCCATGACGGCACCGAAGGCACGGCCGAAAAAGTCCCGCAGGGCGTTCATCGGGACAGTCTCGTGCACCACCGCCGTCGGCTGTTCCTGGAGCTGGGCGGCCTTGATGTCCGGGGCGGGCCCCGGATTCGCTGGAGTCATACGCCCAGATTCTGCCGCGCCCATTCCGCGGTCTAGGGCCTTACGGCCCGCCGCCGAATAAATAAATGAACTTTATTCATTTTTGGTCTTGTCCCAAGCCTCGAGTGCCCCGATACTAAATGAACAACGTTCATTTCTGTGACGCCCGTCTCACTGGA
Source organism: Arthrobacter sp. 2MCAF15 (assembly GCF_052115605.1). NCBI lineage: Bacteria > Bacillati > Actinomycetota > Actinomycetes > Micrococcales > Micrococcaceae > Arthrobacter > Arthrobacter sp. 2MCAF15. Next base: position 42,282 of record NZ_JBFRGZ010000020.1, read on the forward strand.
GTAGCCATGATTGAAATCACTTCGCTCGATTGCCCGCCCTCCCTCGCCCGGACGGCGCCGTCCGGCCGGCCGGCGCTGCGCGTCGGCGTCGTGCAGCACCGCTGGCAGCCCGACGCCACGGCCCTGCGCGCCGAACTGGACGAAGGCATCGGGCGCGCCGCCCGGCTGGGAGCCACCGTCGTCTTCCTGCCCGAACTCACCCTGTCCCGCTACCCGGCGGACACGCTTCCGGAGAACGACACCACCGGCGGCGGGGCCACGCGCCCGCGACCCTCGGACATCGCCGAGGACCTGCTCACCGGTCCCACGTTCCGCTTCGCGGCGGACGCTGCCCGCCGGCACGGAGTCTGCGTCCATGCCTCGCTGTACCAGAAGGCGGAGAACCCGGACGGCTCCGATGACGGCCTGGGCCTGAACACCGCCATCCTGGTATCCCCCGAGGGCGAACTGCTGGGCCGCACCCACAAGCTGCATATCCCCGTCACGGCCGGCTACTACGAGGACAAGTTCTTCCGCCAGGGCCCCGAGGGCGAGGACGCCTATGAGGTCCACTCCCCCGCCGAACTCGGCGGCGCACGGCTGGGCATGCCCACCTGCTGGGACGAATGGTTCCCCGAGCTGGCGCGGATCTACTCCCTCGGCGGGGCAGAAATCCTGGTCTATCCCACGGCCATCGGTTCCGAGCCGGACCACCCGGACTTCGACACCCAGCCGTTGTGGCAGCAGGTCATTGTGGGCAACGGGATTGCCAACGGGCTGTTCATGGTGGCCCCCAACCGCTACGGCAGCGAAGACACGCTGAACTTCTACGGCTCGTCCTTCATCTCCGATCCCTATGGCCGGATCCTCGCCCAAGCGCCGCGGGACGAATCCGCCGTGCTGGTCGCGGATCTGGACCTTGACCAGCGCAAGGACTGGCTCACGCTCTTCCCGTTCCTGGCCACGCGCCGCCCGGACACCTACGCGCGGCTGACCGAACCCGTGCGCCCCGACGCCCCGCTCGGTCTTGAAGCTAAGAAGGCCACCATGCAGAAGGCCACGGCGTGAGCGCCTGGCGGATGCCGTCCGAAACGGCACCCCAGGACCGCGTCTGGATGGCGTTTCCCACCGGCGGCTACACGCTGGGCGAGACAGCGGAAGAAGCCCACGCCGCCCGATCCGTCTGGGCCGCCGTCGCGAACGCCGTCGTGGATTTCGAACCCGTCACCATGGTGGTGGCCCCGGACGACGTCGAGACCGCCGCCGGCTACCTCCGCCCGGAGATCGAGGTGGTCACCGCCGCGCTGAACGATGCCTGGATGCGGGACATCGGCCCCACGTTCGTGCTGGACAACGCCGGCCGGCTCGGCGCCGTGGACTGGGTCTTCAACGGCTGGGGCGGCCAGGACTGGGCCGCCTGGGACAAGGACTCGCTCGTGGCAGCGGACGTCGCGGCACGCTCCGCGGCCCGCCACCTCGTCTCGCCGCTGGTGAACGAGGGCGGCGGCATCCACGTCGACGGTGAAGGCACGGTCCTCGTAACCGAGACAGTCCAGCTGGATCCGGGCCGCAACCCGGGGCTCAGCAAGGCCGACGTCGAGGCAGAACTGGCCCGGACGCTGGGCGCCACGCACGTCGTCTGGCTTCCGCGGGGGCTGACCCGGGATTCGGAACGGTTCGGCACCCGCGGGCACGTCGACATCGTCGCCGCCATCCCGTCCCCGGGCACGTTGCTGGTCCACTCCCAGCAGAACCCGGCGCACCCCGACTTCCAGGTCAGCCGGGACATCATCAGCCACCTCGCCACCACCCGGGACGCGGCCGGCCGCGAATGGAACATCATCGAGGTCCCCGCCCCGGAAACCCTCACGGACGAGGAAGGCTTCGTCGACTACAGCTACATCAACCACCTGGTGGTCAACGGCGGCGTCATCGCCTGCACCTTCGGCGACCCGATGGACGACAAGGCCTTGCGCATCCTCGGCGATGCCTACCCCGGCCGCACAGTGGTGGGCATCGACGCCCGCGAGCTCTTCGCCCGCGGCGGCGGCATCCACTGCATCACCCAGCAGCAACCATCCGCCTCCCGGAATCTCCCAGAGTAAGGTCAGCCATGAGTCAAACTATCGGCCGTGAAGACGGCACCATCACGCACGACGTCGTCGATCCGGCCGGTTCCAAGCACGGCATCTCGGGCAAGGGGCTCAAGGGCGGCCAGCTGGGCCTGCTCGCCGTCGTCGTCCTCGGCATTTCCTCCGTGGCGCCCGCCTACAGCCTGACCAGTTCGCTGGGACCCGCGGTCGGCGCCGTCGGCCTGCAGCTGCCGGCGATTTTCATCGTTGCGTTCATCCCCATGATCCTGGTGGCGTTTGCCTACCGGGAGCTCAACGCCGATTCCCCGGACAGCGGCACCACCTTCACGTGGGCCACCAAGGCGTTCGGCCCATTCGTCGGCTGGATGGGCGGTTGGGGGCTGCTGGCGGCCAACATCATCGTCCTGTCCAACCTGGCCGGCGTCGCGGTGGACTTCTTCTACCTCTTCCTGGCCCAGGTCTTCAACAACCCCGACCTCGCGGACCTGACCTCCAACACTGCCGTGAACATCCTGACCTGCCTCGTGTTTGTGGCACTGGCCGTTTGGGTCAGCTACCGCGGCCTGCACGCCACCAAGCTGGTGCAGTACACCATGGTCGGATTCCAGGTGCTCGTCCTGGGCATCTTCGTCGTCATGGCTCTCACCCACGCCGCCTCGGGCGACTCGGGCACCGCAATCGCCTTCAGCTGGGACTGGTTCAACCCGATGAAGATCGGTAGCTTCGAGCAGTTCGCCGCGGGCATGTCACTGGCCGTCTTCGTCTACTGGGGCTGGGACGTCTGCCTCACCGTGAACGAGGAAACCAAGGGCGGCAAGGGCACGGCAGGCCGGGCGGGAACAACGACGGCGGTCGCCGTCCTGGCCCTCTACCTCGTCGCGATCGTGGCCACCATGATGGTGGCCGGCACCGGAACCGACGGCATCGGCCTGAACAACCCGGACAACCAGTCGAACATCTTCGCGGCACTGGCCTCCCCCGTCATGGGCCCGCTGGCCATCCTGATGTCCCTGGCCGTGCTCTCCGGCACCGCGTCGTCCCTGCAGTCCACCATGGCCTCCCCCGCCCGCAGCCTGCTGGCGATGGGCCACTACGGCGCCCTGCCTTCGCGCTTCGCATCTGTCAGCAAGCGCTTCGGGTCCCCGGGCTACGCCACGGTGATTGCCGGCGTGATTTCCGGCGGCTTCTACGCCGTCATGAAGGTGGTCAGCGAAAACGTCCTCAACGACACCATCATGGCCCTGGGCTTGATGATCTGCTTCTACTACGCCCTTACTGCGTTCGCCTGCACGTGGTACTTCCGGCACAGCCTGTTCTCCAGTGTCCGCAACGTCTTCATGCGGCTGCTGTTCCCGGTCCTGGGCGGACTGGTCCTCACCGTGGTCTTCTTCCAGACCGCCGTGGACAGCTGGGCACCGGAATTCGGCAGCGGCTCCGAGGTCTTCGGCGTGGGCCTGGTGTTCATCCTGGGCATCGGCATCCTCGCCCTGGGCGTAGTGGTCATGCTCGTGACCGCGAAGCTGCATCCGGGATTCTTCCGGGGCGAGACCATCCGGAAGGACACCCCCGCCCTGGTGGTTCCGGATTAGCCCCAGTTGCAAGAGACGACGCACGGCTTTGCCCCCTGCTGCGGGGCAAAGCCGTGCGTTTTGCTGTCACCTTTACTGTCAGTGGACCCTGCACGTGTTGATCGGCGCTACTGGGCAACTTCTTGCTGGGCGGTGCTCACGGACCGATCTCCAACAGTTCCGGCTCCGTCTCTGTCACTGTCAATGTCTCGGCAGACGAGGGGCCGCTATTGCGTTGACGCAGGCGCCTTTCCACCGCGAAACCCGCCAGGCCAAGGAGCACGAACACCACAATCACTGCGTAGTTTTGGTACCACGGCGCTTCCGGCTGCCGGGGCCATGCGATATTGACGATCTCAAAACCCAACCACAACAGCGCAGCCACGTTCACCACCGGGCCGAAAACTCCAAGGCTGAAGGGTCCGGCCTTCCATGCTCCTTTCAGCCGCACTACTAGGGCGGCCAGCACTGGGAAGATGAAAGCCACGTAGAAGCCCGCGGTTGCGAACGCAATGAGAGCGCCATACACCTGCGATGCCGACAGGGCAAGGACGATCATTGAAGCGACCGCGGAGACTAAGAGGGCGTTGATGGGCAGCCGGTCGGTCTTGCTGAGGCGCCTCAGAACCTTGGCCGCAGGCAGGGCATCCAGCCGGGCGAATGCGAAAATCGATCGCGATACGGCAGCCTGCAGCGCCACCGTTCCCGCGATGAATCCCAGGACGATGGTCACCAGGAGCGGCTTGGTGATTCCCTCGCCAAGATTGGCAGTCAGCGTTGTCGTAATCGGGTCCGGGTCTGCCCCGGACATGGCGGCACCAATATCCGGGATTGCCAGGAGCAGGGCAAGGCACGAAAACGTGATGACCGATGCCACCGTGACCAGGGACGTCAGCACAGCCCGCGGCACTCTGCGTTCGGGCGATCGAACTTCCTCGGCTATTGCGCCTGCACTTTCAAATCCAACAAACGACCATCCGATAATTGCCACTGCCGCCAGGAAAGGCCCAAAGACGTATGCGGTGGTGTCGGGGGCGGATCCAAAGGAGTCCAGAATCGTGCTGAGGGAATTTCGGCGATGGAAGATGATGAGTACCAACCCGACTCCCAGGCTGGCGATGACCTCGCACACGATGCTCACGGTCACCAGCAGGCTCAGCCATTTCCTGCCGGCGGAGTTGGCAATCGTACTGACCAACAAGATGACGGCGCCCAGGATGATTTTCGTTGTCGTGTCAGGCTGTTCGATGCCGAGCAATGAGGCCAGGAATGTGCCTCCACCGAAGGCTACAGCGGCGACTGTGATGATGAGGGTCCAGATGTAGGCCCATCCTGCGTACCAGCTGTAGGTGTGCCCGAGAAGGGACCTGGACCAAAGGCAGACCCCGCCGGCAACAGGCCAACGTGAAGCGAGCTCGGCAAGGACCGCCGCTACCAGGGCCTGGCCCAAGAGGACCACCAGGAGGCCCCACCAGAAGGCCGGACCTGCGGCCATCAGGGCCAAGCCAAATACGCCGTACAAGCCGATGATTGGCGACATGAACGCAAACGCCAAAGAGAACGAGGACCAGAACCCCATCTCCCGTTTGAGTTGGAGGGATTCAGGATTGGGCGTCTGTGGTGGACCAGGTGCATCCGACAACAGCTGGGACGGGGAGTTCATTGCTATGGGCCTTCTTTCGCTGGGACGGTCATGGGGTTGAAGCTTCACAACGCGCGGCTGGCGTGGCTGAAGCGCAGGCCAGGGGCTTAGCCCCTGGCCTGTTGTGTTGTGGGATCAGCAGTGTTCGCCGTTGCGCCGTGTTAAGTAGTCCGGAGTTCAGTAGTCCACAGTTCAGTAGTCCGGAGTTCAGTAGTCCGGATACAGCTCCGCGGACGCTGTGACGGGATTTAGGGGCCCGGCAATCAATTCCGGGTCACCGAGGGCCGCTTCCGCGAGGGCTTCGCACGTCGAGAAGCGGACGTCCCCTCGTTGCAGCGCCGTTTCAATAACGGTCCGCAGTGCTTCCAGCCGTCCTGCCCGCCCAGTGAGAAAGGGGTGGCACGTGAGCATGAAAAGCGCCCCATGACGTCGCATTGCGTCGATCTCGTGAATCCACATATCAGCGACCACCAGTGGCGACTGGATGATTTCACCGATCTTGGGTTCCGGAAGGAAGGCATACTGTTCCCAGTCGTCCAGGCTCCAATGCGGAGGAAGCTCCGCAATCGTTCCTGCGGGGGTTTCAATGAGATACGGGACATCCGCGTCCATCAGGCTGGAATCGTATTTCAGCCCGTACTCAGCTACCAACGACGGCGTCTGCCAAGAGGGCTCCCACAGTGCGGCCCTATGCCCCTTTGGCGAAATGCCGAAGCGCCCGAGTGCGGCAAGCGCCAGATCGAAGTCGGCGCGTTCCTCGTCGAAACTCATGTTCACTGCGGTGCGGTGAGTGTGTGAGTGGTGCGCGATCTCATGCCCCGCTTCCAGGACCTGTTCAACCATGTGGGGATAGCGTTCCGCGGTAACCCCTGGAATGAAGAATGTCGCCGGCTGCTGGACATCTTTCAGCATTTGGAGAATCCGGGGAACACCCACCTTGGGGCCGAACGCCTGGTGCGTCATCGCCATCGCATGCTCGGCATAGCGGCGGCCGGCCGCCAGGACGGGGGACTCGGCATCGACGTCGAACGTCAACGCGGCAACGCAGGCCGCCCCCTGCCTCCATCCGCCCTGAGCGGGCTCAGAAGTCATGGCCGGAGAGCCAGTCTGCGTAGTCGCCGATGGCCCGCTGCAGGGGCCAGGCCGGTTCGTAGCCCAGATCCGCGGCCGCGGAAGCGATGCTGAAGTGGCCCTGCAGGTCCAGGGTCGGATCCGCCCCGGGACCGATCTCCACAGCGGCGTCCGGGAATGCGATTCGTACTTCCTTGACGACGTCGCTGAGTGTCCAGTACTCGCTGCCGGAGATGTTGTAGGCCAGCGGCCTGGCCGAGGCTGTTTGTGGTGCCTGGACTGCCGCCAGTATGGCAAGAGCGACGTCGCGGACGTAGACCAGGTTGTAGCGGTGATCGGCCCCGTGGTCCTGTGAGAACGCACCGTCACGGACCACGCCGCGCATGATATCCCGCATCACTTCATCCATGCGGTTTCCGGGTCCGTAAACCTGCCCGATGCGCAGGGAGATAACGTCGATTCCATACCTGTCGCCATAGACCTGGCCGAGCCACTCCCCGGTAACCTTCGTCACGGCGTAGGGCGTCGTGGGATTTACGGGCTCCGATTCGAGAACCACAGGTGCTGAGGTCTTTCCGTACACGCACTCGGAAGAGAAGAAGATGATCCGCTTGACGCCATGCAGTCGCGCCGCCTCGAAAACCGCCACCGTCCCTTCGACGTTGGCAGCAAAGGTTGCCAGGGGGAAGCTCAGGGAATAGGTCGGGTGGGATATTGCTGCGGTGTGGACGATGGTGTCGACGTCGTGCTCCTTGAATACTTCCAGGAGCCGAGGGACATCGAACAGCTCGCCCTGAACGGAAACGACGTCGGGCCGAGGCGCCTCGAGGAAATCCCGGTTGTAGCTGACGGTTTGGTGGCCGGCGTCGGCAAGTTCGTTGATGATGTGGCGTCCGGTGAATCCGGCACCGCCTGTGACCAGGACAGAGCTCATGTGATTTTGCCTTTCAGCACGTGTGTTGGATGGGACGTTCAATGCCCAAGCGGGAAGGTTGTCGTTCGACCACCGTCGACGACCAGGTTTGTTCCCGTGACATACGAGGATTCAGGACCCAGTAGCCACAGCCCTGCGGCAGCGATCTCCTCCGGCAGGGCGAACCGGCCAAGCGGCACGGACGCTTCGTCCCTGGCGCGTTCTGCTTCGTTCGCGAACTCGGCCGCGAGCATCGGAGTATCTGTCGTGCCCGGCGATAGTGCGTTGACGCGGACGCCGGCAGGTGCAAGTTCGGCGGCCAAAGACCGCATCATCGAAAGGACGCCTCCCTTGGTCGCGGTGTACGCGGAGTAGCCCGTCTGGCCGACCAGTGACAGCTCGCTGGCCGTGCAGACCAGCGATCCGCCGCCGTTGGATGTGAGCGTTCGCGCCGCTGCCCTGGCGAAGTGGAAAGTGCCGGTCAAGTTCACCTGAATCAGTCTTTGCCACAGCTCGTCGGACGTTTCTGCGATGGGCGCCACGCTGGAGATCCCTGCAGCGTTAAAGGCTCCGCTCAGTGGTCCGAGTTCGGCTTCCGCCTGGGCGAAGGCGCTATCGACCTGCAGGGACTCAGATACGTCTGCTTCGATGAAGAGCACAGCGCCCGTCAGCTGGCGTTTTGCATCATCAAGCAACCGGTCAGGCAGCCCTACTGCTGCGACCTTGGCCCCTTGCGCCAGGAGGGCTCGAGTGGTCGCGAGACCGATGCCGGAGCTGGCTCCGGTGACAAGGTAGGCCTTGTCCTGAAAATGGCTCATGTCTTCTCTTCCCGCATCGAATTGGTGGTTTAGCCCACGAGGGCACGGGTGTGGTCGTTAAGGAACATTCCGCGGGGGTCGAATTCCCGGCGAACCTGGATGAAGGTGTCAAGCTCCGGGTAGAGGCGCTCCAAGCGGCTCCTGGTCATGAAGTGGATCTTTCCCCAGTGGGCACGGGGCTCGAATTCCTGCAGCACCGCGTCTGCGTCCCGGAAGAAGGGCCAGTAGTCGGTTCCAGGTTCAGTGGTCAGGGTGATGACAGTGGTGTCGCGCCCTTGGAACTGGGACATGTAACCGTCGTCGGCCTTCACCCAGCGGACCTCGACGGGGTACTTCTGGTCGGAATGCTTGGTGCGGATCAGGTCTTGGACGGCCTCGACGGCCTCCAGCCCGTGCTCGCTGGGAACGAAGTACTCGAGTTCATGGAAGGGTGTGGTGAATCCGCCCGGGTATATGCGGTAGGACCGGTCCAGCCGGGCACCCTCCGTCGTGGAAATTTCACGCTCGTCCTTGATCTGGGCAATGTTGTACCGCTTGGTGTAGCTGCGGTTTGCCATGCCCTGGCCCGGCGATCCGGGCAGGTCCAGGAGCTCGCAGGAGTCGTCGTCCGGGCACCAGAGGAACGAGTAGTGCCGGTTCGCGTCGATGTCAGCCTGCCAGGTTGCCGCGGTCTCCGCCCATGTGGGATAGGTAATCTCCTCCTGCAGGTAATAGCGGTCCTCGACCGCCAGTTCGACCTCAAGGAATATTCCGAGCGTTCCCAGGGCGACCTGCGCGGCCCTGAGTTCGCGGAGCTGTCCTTCACCGATTTCGACTATTTCGCCGTAGCCGTTGATCAGCCTGACCCAACGCAGTGCTGATGAGAAGCTGCCCAGGTTCTTTCCGGAGCCGTGCGTACTGGTGGCGAGGGCCCCGGCGATCTGCTGCTTGTCGATGTCGCCCTGGTTGCCCAGTGCCAGCCCCTGCTCCCACAGCGGATCGCCAAAGGCGTTGATGGTGGTGCCGGCCAGGGCCCGGGCGCGACGCCGCATGAGGTCGGTTCCGGTGATGGCCGAGAGTGCGGACATGTCCATCAGGACGCCGCCCGTCTGGACCAGCGGAGAAGACGAATGCCCCGAGCCGACGGCGCGTACGGGCAGGCCTTCGCGGATGGCGAACCGGACGGCGTCGAGCGCTTCCTGTTCATTCCTGGGCCGGACGGTGAAGGCGGGCGTGGCGCTCTGGTTGCCGCCCCAGTTGGTCCAGGTTACGTCCGTCCCGAAGGGAGCGGACGGGGTTGCGGCGCGAGCCGACGACGCCGGGTGGGGATGATTCGTGGTGGTCATTTCTGAGCTCCGATGCTGGTCTTAACGCTCATGCGCCGTGGTTGATCATGACGTGCTTGGTTCGGGAGTAGTCGTCCAGGGCATACAGCGAGAGGTCGCGGCCATAGCCGGATCCCTTGAATCCGCCCCACGGAACTTCGCAGGCCAGGACCAGGTGTGAATTGACCCAGACAGTGCCGAAATCGAGTTGCTTCGGAACGCTGAGCGAGAGGCTCGAATCCCGCGTCCATACCGAGGCAGAAAGGCCATAGGGGCTTTCGTTTGCCCGAATAATGGCTTCTTCGGTGGTACTGAAGGACTCGACGGTGACGACCGGACCGAAGATTTCGTGGGTCGCAATATGCGCCCCGGCCGGCACGTCGCTGATCACCGTGGGTTCAATGAAGTAGCCGGGGCCTGCCAAGGCCGAGCCACCGATGGCCACCTGAAGGCCCGCAGCCTTTGCCTCGGCGAGCGCCTCCTTCACGCGTTCGAAGTGCGGGCGCGAAATCATGGGACCGATTTCCACGTCCGCCCCTGCGCCTGGAGCGCCGACGACCAGGGTGCCGACCTCACGTACCAGGTGCTCGGTGAACTCCTCGGCCACGGACTCGTGGACGAGCACGCGGCAGGCTGCGCCGCAGTCCTGGCCGGCGTTCCAGAAGCCAGCGTTTCGCACGCCGGCGGCTGCCGCGCGGAGGTCGGCATCGGGGAAGACAACAACCGGGGCCTTGCCGCCGAGTTCCAGATGGACGCGCTTGACGGATTTGGCCGCGGTCTCCGCCACCGCCTGTCCGCTGACGACGCTCCCCGTCAACGCAACGAGGGCGACGTCAGGGTGTTCGGAGAGTCGCTGCCCCACGGTTCGGCCTTGCCCCGTCACGACGTTGAGAATCCCGTCGGGGATGCGTCCGGCGACAAGTTCTGCCAGCTTCAGCGTCGAGAGCGGGGTCTGTTCCGAGGGCTTGAGGACGATGCTGTTTCCGGCGGCCAGGACGGGCGCGATCTTCCAAGCAGCCATCAGCAGCGGGTAGTTCCAAGGGGTGATGACGCCGACGACGCCGACGGGTTCCCGGAGGATGACCGAGGTGTGTCCCGTGGCGTAGTCGCCACCTGCCATGGACGTCAGTGTGCGGGAAGCCCCGGCCATGAAACGGAAGGTATCGATGGTGCTGGAGACATCGTCCTCCGCGACGGTTCGCGGTTTACCGGTGTTGGCGGACTCGATGATTTCGAACGCTTCACGGTTGGCTTCAATGATGTTGGCGATCAGGGAGAGCACCTCGGACCGTTCCTTCGGTGTCGTGGCGCCCCAGGACTTCTGGGCCGCCACGGCCGCCTCAACCGCATCGTCCACATCCGAGGCTGTGCCTGCCTGAACGGACGTGATGACCTCCTCCGTGGTGGGGTCGACGACGTCGATGAGCCGGGTGGAGGAACCGGGAACAAACGCTCCACCGATGAAGTGCCCCGCGGGAGGCAAAACGGAGGGCAAGACGCTGGCGCTACTTTGCTCCGAGGAAGAGCGTCGGACCGTGAACTGCTCGGTGTCAGTGAGTGTCATGATGAATGCCTTTGTTTTGTGCGCCGATCTCGGCGTCCGGAGTTTGTGTGGGGAAGGCGGTACGCCCAGGCTGGGCGTAGCGCCCGCGGTGGGCGTTAGACCCGAGGGGCTTCAATCAGTTCAGGTGCGAAGGCAGGCGACTGAAAGGGGGCAGCTTCCGACGTCTTCCGGAACATCCGCGCCGCAAAGTAGTACAGGGGTGCAACGACCACCAGGCCAACAATCCAGGAGACGTCCACGCCGTTCATCGCTGCGGCAAGAGGGCCAGTGAACATCGCTGTTGCCGAGAACGGAACCTGGATCAGTGCGCCGGCAACATAGGCTCCGATCGCAACCCAGTTGAACCTTCCGTACACCCCGCCGTCGCGCTTGAAGAAGTCTTCAACCCTGTAGTCGCCGTGACGCAGGAGGTAGTAGTCGACCAGGTTGATGGCTGTCCAGGGAACCAGGACGTACATCAGGAAGGAGAGGAAGTTCGTGTAGAAGAAGATGAAATTGTCGCGGGCGAACAGCGCGATCATGAGGGCGAGGGTGAAGATGAGGATCGCCGCAATGGTCCGGGTCTTGGCGTGGGGCAACCAGGTCGGCCTGAACGTCTGCCCAATGGTGAGAGTGCACAGGACCCCGCAGTAGAGGTTCATGGCGTTCGACGCCGCCACGCCGAGGCAGAAGATTCCGATTATCACCATGGTCCAGGGCCCGAGCATGGCTCCCAGGCTCCCCACTATTTCTACGGTGCTGCCATCGTTGACCAGCGCCAGTGCAAGCGTTCCCACCAAGGCACCCAAGACCATCGGGAAGAGTGTTCCCAAGACGCAGCCTGAGTAGGATGCCCAGAACGCCGGGGCCGAGCCGGTGCCCTGAGGCATGTAGCGGGAGTAGTCCGAGACGTAGGGAGCGTAGGCGAGCTGCCAGAGGGCGGAGACGGAGATGGTGGCCATGAAGCCCACCCAGTTGAAGTTTCCCTGGTCCAGGAAGCTGGCCGGCAATCCGTGGACGGCCAGGATCCATCCGAAGGCCAGCACCAGCGCCAGACCGGCCACGATGCTCAAGACGCGTGCATAGGCGTGGATGAGCCGGTATCCGAAGATGGTGGCAACGACGCTCAAGACGCCGATGACAATGATGCCTGCGTCAACACTGATGCCCGGGCTGACTGCGGCCAGTGCTTGACCGCCAAAGACGAGGTTCGCCGCAAAAAACCCGACGTACATGATCACCACGATCACGACGATCAGCAGCGCCCCGTACGAACCGAATTGGCCTCGGGTCTGAATCATCTGCGCCACACCCAGCTGCGGGCCTTGGGCCGAATGCAGTGCCATGAAGATGCCACCGACAAGGTTCCCAACGATGATTCCGACGATGGCGGGCACAAAGCCGAGCCCGAACACCGTGGTCGCAAGTCCCCCGGTCACGATGGTCATGATCATGATGTTGGAGCCGAACCAGATGGTGAAAAGGTCCCGTGCTTTGCCGTGGCGTTCGTCGGCCGGGATAGGTTGAATGGTCTTGTCTTCAAGCCGGGGAACCTCGGCCGCGACGGTGTGAGTGGGGTGAGTGCTCATGATGCATTCCGGGAGTACATGGGAACCTCTTTGTTCTGTCCCGGCGCTTCGTCGAGCACGGGATCCGTTGTATTAATCATTCGTGACATTCGTCACGGTGAATATCCGGCGATTGAATAGTTGCCGAAAACACGTTCATACATACGTACAAATCGGGCGCGACTGCCAGCCGTGGTGGCTCAAACAGTGGCCGCTTGCAGATCCTGCGCGACGTTGGCGGAGGCCTTGCTACGGTTCACCATCAGGGCGAGAAGGTCGAAAACGAGGGTTGCCGCGGCGACCGTTGTGATGTCTGCGTGGTCATAGGCCGGAGCGACCTCGACGACGTCGGCGCCCACGATGTTGATGCCGTTCAGTCCGCGGAGCAGGGCCAGCAGTTCGCGGGAGTGGAGCCCGCCCATTTCCGGAGTACCTGTGCCGGGCGCGTAGGACGGGTCCAGGACATCGATGTCGATGGAGACGTAGACCGGGGTGTCGCCCAGCCGCTCCTTGACGCGCTGAATCGCGGCCGGAACACCGATGACGTCCAGGTCAGAGCAGCGGATGATCTGGAAGCCGAACTCGTGGTCGCGGAGGAAGTCGTTCCGGTCGTAGACCGGGCCGCGGATGCCCACGTGCATTGATTTGTCCTCGACGAGAAGGCCTTCTTCGAAGGCCCGGCGGAAGATGGTTCCGTGCGTGACCGGCTGGTCGAAGTAGGTGTCCCACGTGTCCAGGTGTGCGTCAAAGTGGAGCAGGGCCACCGGGCCGTGCACTTTATTCAACGCCCGCAGCATCGGCAGGGCGATAGTGTGGTCGCCGCCGATGGAGATGAGCTTCTTGCCGGAGCCGGCGTCGCCGAGGAGCGGAAGTGCCTGCTCCTCGATCTCGCGGACTGCGCGGGCGATGTCGTAGGGGGTGCAGGCAATGTCGCCGGCGTCCACAACCTGGGCTTCGTACACGGGCTCGACGTCGAGCTCCGGGTGGTAGCCGGGGCGCAGGAGCCGCGACGCTTCACGGACAGCAGCCGGACCGAAGCGGGCGCCCGGGCGGTAGGAGGTGCCGCCGTCGAACGGGACACCGACAATCGCAATGTCGTAGTCCGGAACACGGTCGATCTGAGGAAGCCGGGCGAAGGTGCCCAGGCCCGCGTAGCGGGGGACTTTTGTTGCGTCGACGGGGCCGATTGGCTTGTGCGTGGTCATGGCAGGGTTTCCTTCAGTTGCTTTGGTTTCAGCCGGTCCGGCAGGCTTCTTCTCCGTGCTGAGCTCCTGCGCCGGTTGAGGTCTATGACTCAACTATTAGTGATCGGCGTCACGCGGTACATGCGCCGATTGACTACAAATAACGGAGTGGCTTATACATGTGTATAAGCGGCTTGGGGGTGGCCTCCAGACCTATGAACAGGAACCCCTCATGGCGATCACCGTGGCCGAGCTGCTGGCCGAACCCCAGCTGGGTCTGACCCTTCTGGCGGGCTCCGCGGGACTGGGTAACCGCGTCACCTGGGCCCACACCTCCGACCTCCCGCGCTTGTGGGAGTGGATCACCGGCGGCGAGCTCATGATGACCAACGGACTATCCATTCCGGCCGATCCCGCAGGGCAGGTTGAGCTGGCCGAGGCACTGGTCAACGCAGGTGCCAGCGCCCTCGCCATCGGCGAGCAGATGCATGCCCCCGAGCTCCTTCCCGAGTTCTTCGAAGTCTGCGACCACCTGCCGTTGCCGGTCATCAGCATCCCGTACCCTCTTCCGTTCATCGCCATCGCACGCTCGGTCGCTGAGGCTTCGCTGCTTGAGGAGTCCCGCAGGCTGCGTCAGACGGCGCGCATCTACGACCTGTTGCGGCTGGCGGGGCCATCTGAGGACAACTGGCTAAGCCTGATCCTGGGCATCGAAGCTGAACTCGACGCGAGCCTCTTCGTGATTGATCGACGGTGCCTGCATGCCTGGCATCCCGGGGGCCAGTCATTGCCCCCGGATTTGAAGCGACACCTTGAACCGCTGACCAGCAAGTCACCGGTGGCCGGCAAGAAGTTTCAGTGGCACCGTTTCGGGGACAGCCATCTTCTGATGATGGACATCCCGACTCACGCCAATGCGCTTCTGGTGGTGCTGCCGAAATCCGAGCCGCTCCCTGATGCGGTGGTGCTGCTCCATGCGGCCACCGTCCTTGGACTGGAGCTGTCCCGGACGGTGCTGTCCCTCGAGAACCAGCGCCGGCTGGGCGCGGAGTTCCTCTTGCAGGCCTTCGACGGGCGTCTGGGGATCGCCGACATTGAAAGCCGGCTGCCTGAGTTCGGGATATCGTCACGGGAATTCCTCATCGTCTCCATGTCCAGCGAGGACAGCGAGCGTCTGGCGGGGATCCACGTTGATCTTTGGCGGCATGGCTATCCGACGGCGTGCCAGCGCAGGATCAATGCATTGCACCTGGCTGTCGCCTCGGACTGCTCCGATGATCTGCTGCAGCACGCCGTCCCCTTGGACGTGAGGATCGGGATCAGCCGACCGTCGGCGGCCGCTGGAGTGCAGAGGGCTCTTCAGGAATCGATGTGGGCGCTTGGAACCGCATCAAGCACCGGTGAGCGGTTGGTCCGCTATGCCGAGGGACCCTCGTGGCTGGGACTGACCAGCTTTGAGGAAGGCAACGCACTGGTCCAGCGGCTCCTCGGACCCATCTTCGAGTACGAACACGGAGAAAACGGGGACCTCATCGTCACGCTGAAGACGTTCCTGGATATGCAACGGTCCTGGCAGAAGACGGCGGCGGCCCTGTTCGCGCACCGGCAGACCATCATCTATCGCATCCGGAAGATCAGTGAGCTGACCGGCCTTGAAATGGCCGAAACCTCCACGCTGGCGCAGCTGTGGTTTGCCCTGCAGATCCATGAAGCCATGGATCTGCAGGGCAATCCGCGGCGTCTGCCGGCGGCTGAGGTTAGCACTCCACGACGTTGACGGCGGGGCCGCCCATCGCGGTTCCCTTGCACCAGGCGGACTAAAATGAGGCATGGCCCTACGCCATACTTGCGGGACCCTGCTGCTCACGGTGCTCACTACTGTGGGCCTTTCGGCGCCCCCTCCCGCGGCCCACGCATCACCCCAGGAAACTGCGCCCTGCGCGAAACTGACCGCACACCAGACCCGGTACAGCGCCGGAACGGCCACCAGAGTGGTTTTCGTGACAGCCGCCGAAGCCGCACAGAACGCCGTGCTGATCACTGGCTGTGTCCGCAACACCGAAGGGTATGTCCAGGAGTGGCAGCAGACCGGCTTCATCGGCAAGAACGGATTCGCCCCTGAGGGACAGCTGCGGGAGGGCCAGTACCGTTCACCCACCGGCTCGTTCTCCGCCACCGAGGCCCTGGGCAAGGCGGATCCCGGCACCAGGCTGCTGTACCACACGGTCAACCGGCGCTCCCGGTGGGGCGGGCCGGGCAGCCCCGCCTACAACAACTACGTGGAGGGCGGGTCAGCCGCCGACGAAAACCTCTGGTACTGGATGAACCAGGGCACCTACGCGCAGGCGGCCGTCATCAACTACAACCGCCTGCCGGATGCCACCCCCGTCCCGGGCGCGGACTACGCAATCTTCTTCGGCGCCGGCAACCGGGTCTCGGCAGGGTGCGTCTCCACCACACTGGAGACCTCAACCCGGGTTGTGCAGACCCTCGTTCCCGGCGACCGATTCATTATGGGAGCAGTGAGCGACGTCTTTGTGGCGGCCCCGCCGGCCACCTCGGCCCCGGCTGTGTCCTCACCCCCGGCGCCTGCACCTGCCTCACCCCCGGCGACTCCACCCGCCACGGCCGCAGCCTCGCCCTCGAGCCAGGGCGCGCGGGCTGCCGAAACGGGCGTCCCCGCGCCGGTCACCCTCGGGTTACTGCTCGTTGTCGGCGGCGCCGCGGCGGTTGCCCTGTCCTTTGTGCTGAGGATGCACCGCAAGCGCGGGAATGGCTGACGGTCCTGACCCTGAACCGGAGACGGTCCCGGGCGGTCAGGAGCGGATTCGGTCCGTTCTGGCCACGATGCCGCCGATAACCCCGGCCACCCCCAGCGGGACGGCGGCCAGCGCAGCGCTGTGCGGCAGCAGGCTGTCGCCGACGACCAGATTCAGTCCCCCAATGACCACGGCCGGGACCGCCACCATGACAGTGACCCACAAGGCATCGCCCCGATACCTCGACCAGCCGGAGGCCGCCAGACCAAGGGCGGCCCCGACCAGGATGAGTGTATTGCCGAGTCGGTCCCGCGCAAAGGCATTCGTGACGGACGCGAAGTAGAATTTTTGGCCCAGACCCAGGCACAGCAGGATGAGGCCGACAGCCGCCGTGCCCGCCCACGCCATCCGGGCCGGAGCGGATGATCCTCGCATGGTCCCTCCTGCTGTCATGTGGCGAACCGGAAAGTGCCGAGGCTGAGCGTGCCCGTCACCGGATCGTACGCCATGACGCTTGGGCTGGGGTGGATGATGTGGCTGTGTGCGACCGGGAGCCAATCCGCTACTTCTTCGGCCGGTCATTTATCGTCCAGTTTTCAGGCATGAGAAAACCCCTCCGTTCCGGCAAAATCGCCTGAACGGAGGGGTTCGTGGGGCCCCCTGTCGGATTCGAACCGACGACCCCCGCTTTACAAGAGCGGTGCTCTGGCCAACTGAGCTAAGGAGGCATTCCTGGCGCATTCTGGCACCACGCCAAAAATGGCGCGGATGTCAGGACGCTAGACAAGGTTAGCCCACCGATGCCCGGTGAGAAAAACCGTGGGAAAAACGCGCACCCCACTTGAAGCGAAATGGAAGGCCCGGCCCCGAAAATATTGCGGGGCCGGGCCAACAGCTGCGGGCCTTCTACGGCATGAGTGCCGTGGGCGGTTACTTCTTGGCGTCGACGGCGGCCTGCAGGAACTGGTCGAACGGAGTCTGGGCGCTGTCGCCGACGCCCCACTGCTTGCCTTCGACGAAGACGGTGGGCGTGCCGGTCACACCGATCACCGCGGCCTCCTGGGTGGTGTGCTTGACCCACGGGCGGAACGTCTTGTCATCGACGCACGACTCGATGCTCTTGGCCCCGACGTCGGTGGCCATCTTCTTCAACTCCGTGTCGGAGAGACCGGCACTGCCTTCGGCCGGCTGCTTCGCGAACAGCGCATCGACGAAGTCCGAGTACTTCTCCGGGGATTCGTTGACCACACAGGCCGCGGCGTTGGCCGCGCGCGAGGAGTAGTTGGTGGTGGACCGGCTGTCCAGGAAGCCGAGCGGGCGGTACTCCACCGTGATCTTGCCTTCGTTGCGCAGCTTGGTGAGCGTCTCGTTGTACTGAGCCTCGAAGTTCTTGCAGACGGGGCAGATGAAGTCGATGTAGAGGACCACCTTGACCGGCTTGCCGGCCTCCGCTTCGGCGCCCGGGGCCGTGACCGTCGCCGGCGGCGTGGCCGGCGCGGCCGGGAGGTCAGACAGCTTCACGGTTGCCGGCTCGGTCTTCGCAACCTCCGTGTTTGCCAGCAGGGTGACGCCTCCGTGGATATTGCCGTTGGCCGGGGTGGGTCCCTCGTCGGCAACCGGGGCGTTGTTCTTGATGTTGGAGGTGACAACAAGCGCCACGATCACAATGATGACGACGACGGCGGCAACAATGCCCCAGCCGATCAGCAGCTTGTTGCGCTTCTCCTTCTTCAGCTGCGCCTCACGGATCTCACGGGCTTTCTCGCGCGCCGCGGCAGTGCGCTCTGCCTTAGACTGTCGGGGTTCGTTTGCGGGGCTCATTGGTTCCTCGGGTCGTTCGGCCAGGGACGGTCCACTCAGTGGCAACTTCATCATTTTAGGGGAGAAACCGGAGAACTTGCGCTTTCAACTTTCCCCTCCGCCCTGCCCAACGGACGAATAGCCCGGAAGATTCCGTGCCGCTAGGGTTGATGGAGAGCCACGAGCGGACCCCAGGGGGCACCAATGGAAGCAACGGACAGAGCTGGCGACGGCGGGACAAACACCGCCGAAGCGGCGCGGACGGCCACCGACGGCGCGGCATCACGTGCCGGGGCCGGGGATCAGTTCGACTTCATGGTGGTGTCCAACCGGCTGCCCGTAGACCGCTGTTCGCCCGAGGAGGCCGGCTGCGAGGGCGGCTGGCGCCGCTCCCCCGGCGGACTCGTGACCGCGCTGGCCCCGATGATGACCAAGACCGACGGCGCCTGGGTGGGCTGGCACGGCGCCCCCGACGAGACGGTCAAGCCCTTCAGTCACGGCGGCATTGACCTGATCCCGGTCCAGCTGAGCACGGACGACATCGAACTTTTCTACGAGGGCTTTTCCAACGCCACCCTGTGGCCGCTGTACCACGACGTCATCGCCCCGCCGGAGTTCCACCGCACCTGGTGGGACTCCTACCGGAAGGTCAACAGAAGGTTCGCCGACGCCGTCATCCGCCATGCTGCCGAGGGCGCCACCGTCTGGGTGCAGGACTACCAGCTCCAGCTGGTTCCGAAGCTGCTCCGGGAAGCCCGGCCGGACCTGAAGATCGGATTCTTCAACCACATCCCCTTCCCGCCGCCGGAAATCTTCGCCCAGCTGCCGTGGCGCCGTGCGATCATCGACGGCCTGCTGGGGGCGGACCTGGTGGGTTTCCAGCGCACCAGCGACGCCGGGAACTTCATGCGCTCCGCCCGGCGCTTCCTGGGCGCCAGCGTCAAGCAACAGCAGGTTCATGTCAAGGGGAACGACGGCGACACCACCCATATTGCCCGGGCCCAGGCCTTCCCGATTTCCATCGATGTCAAGCAGATCAGTGAACTGGCGCGGCAGCCGGAAGTCATTGAGCGCGCGCGCCAGATCCGCCGGGATCTCGGCAACCCGAAGACGATCCTGCTCGGCGTCGACCGCCTCGACTACACCAAGGGCATCCGCCACCGGCTCAAGGCGTACGAGGAATTGCTCGCCGACGGCAAGGTCACGGTGCAGGACGCAACCCTGATCCAGGTGGCCAGCCCCAGCAGGGAACGCGTGGAACAATACCGGCTGCTCCGCGAAGAGGTCGAGGGCACCGTCGGGCACATCAACGGCACCTACGACACCATGGAGAGCACGGCCGTCCGCTACCTCCACCACAGCTACCCCATCGAGGAGATGGTGGCGCTGTACCTTGCCGCGGACGTCATGCTGGTCACGGCTCTGCGCGACGGCATGAACCTCGTGGCCAAGGAATACGTCACCGCCAGGACGGCAAACGACGGCGCGCTGGTGCTCAGCGAGTTTGCCGGCGCCGCCGACCAGCTCAAGCAGGCGCTGCTGATGAACCCGCACGACATCGACGGGCTCAAGGACACCATCATGAAGGCCGTCCACATCCCGCCGGCCGAGGCATCCCGGCGCATGCGGGCCATGCGCAAGCAGATTCTGGACCACGACGTCGACCTCTGGTCCTCCGACTTCCTGACCGCCCTTGCCGAAAAGGTTATTCGCGATGACTCCTGACGCCACCGGAACCGAGAATTCAGGCACCAGCGACTCGGGCACTAAGAAATCAGGCACGGCCCGGCTCTCGCTCTCCCCGGAACTGCTGGCTGCCGTGCGCCGCGTCGCCGGCACCGGGCACCTGCTCGTGGCTATGGACTTCGACGGCACCATGGCACCCCTGGTGGACCATGCGGGCGACTCCCGCTCGCTGCCGCGCTCCGCGGCCGCCTTCGCGGGACTGGCGGAACTTCCCGAAACGACGACGGCGCTCATCTCCGGCCGAGCGCTGGACAGCCTGCGGGCCGTCGCCTTCCCACCGGAGAACACGCTTTTGATCGGCAGCCACGGCGCCGAGGTCTGGATGGGGCCCGGGTCCTCGCAGCTCATGCTCGACGACGACCAGCGGGAACTCCTGGCCGAGGTCCGCAAAGAGCTTGCGGAGATCGTGGAGCAGGCGCCCGGGACGCTCCTGGAGGACAAGCCGGCCGGTGTCGTCCTGCACACCCGGCTCGCTGCGGATGACGTTGCCGAGGACGCCGTCGCCGCGGCCAAGGCAGTCCTGCAGGACCGCCGCGGAGTGTTCCTCAAGACCGGCAACCGCGTCCTGGAGACCTCGGTGGTGCACGCCTCCAAGGGAGAGGGCATCTCCTTCCTGCGGCAGGCCACCGGGGCCACGGCAGTGGTCTTCGCCGGAGACGACACCACCGACGAAGACGCCCTGGCCAGCCTGGTTCCGGGCGACCTGGGCGTAAAGGTGGGGCTCGATTTCACCCAGGCCGAGTTCCGGGTGGAGGCGCCGGTCCACATCTGCGAGCTGCTCGAGGCCCTCCTGAGGGAACGCAAACGAGCCATGGACCACTGAAAGCCCTCCCGGGAAACACAGCCGCAGACCGCCAAGTGGGCAGCATCACCTGTGACATCCGTAACATTTTGGCCCAAATGCCAAAAATCTGACATACTCTGTTTGTGATGTGGCGCACAACTACCGTGCGGCGTCACTGGATACTCCTCGGCTTCGGCCGAGGAGTATGCGCATGAAAACCCACAATTGAATTAACAACTGCATAAAAAGACCATTCACTACGGATCGTCCGGCACGTACCTGCCGGTGAAGGGATTGATAACTGTGGCTACAGTTACTTTTGACAACGCAACACGTCTGTACCCGGGCACCGAAAAGCCCGCTGTTGACAAGCTCAACATTGATATCGCCGATGGCGAATTCCTGGTCCTCGTTGGACCCTCAGGCTGCGGAAAGTCGACCTCCCTGCGCATGCTCGCAGGTCTTGAGGACGTCAACTCCGGCCGCATCCTCATTGGTGACCGTGACGTCACGGACGTCCCGCCGAAGGATCGCGACATCGCCATGGTGTTCCAGAACTACGCCCTGTACCCGCACATGACCGTGGCGGACAACATGGGCTTCGCACTGAAGATCGCCGGCGTCAGCAAGGAAGAGCGCGCCGAGCGCGTCCGCGAAGCTGCAAAACTG
This sequence comes from Arthrobacter sp. 2MCAF15, assembly GCF_052115605.1. Taxonomy (NCBI): domain Bacteria; kingdom Bacillati; phylum Actinomycetota; class Actinomycetes; order Micrococcales; family Micrococcaceae; genus Arthrobacter; species Arthrobacter sp. 2MCAF15. Next base: position 63,723 of record NZ_JBFRGZ010000020.1, read on the forward strand.
CTCGACCTCGAACCGTACCTGGACCGCAAGCCGAAGGCCCTCTCCGGCGGCCAGCGCCAGCGCGTTGCCATGGGCCGGGCCATTGTCCGTAACCCGCAGGTCTTCCTCATGGATGAGCCGCTGTCCAACCTTGACGCCAAGCTGCGCGTCCAGACCCGCACCCAGATCGCGTCCCTGACCCGCCGCCTCGGCGTCACCACGGTCTACGTGACCCACGACCAGGTCGAGGCCATGACCATGGGCGACCGCGTCGCCGTGCTGAAGGACGGCCTGCTGATGCAGGTCGACACCCCGCGCAACCTCTACGACAAGCCGAAGAACGTCTTCGTGGCCGGCTTCATCGGCTCCCCCGCCATGAACCTGCTCGAACTCCCCGTCGTCGACGGCGGCGTGCAGTTCGGCGGCACCGTCTACCCGGTACCGCGCGACGTCCTCGAAGAAGCCCACGGCCAGACCGTGACCCTGGGCTCCCGCCCGGAGGACCTTGAGACCGTTGCCCAGGGCGAAGGCCTCCAGGTCGAGGTCGACGTCGTCGAAGAACTCGGCGCCGACGCCTACGTCTACGGCCACACCACGCTGGACGGCCAGAGCCACGACATCGTGGCCCGCGTCGACGGCCGCCGCCCCCCGATGAAGGGCGAGTCCATCTGGGTCCGTCCGCAGTCAGGCCACGTACACCTGTTTGACACCAAGACCGGCCTGCGCCTCGGCGACTAAGCCCTACCGGTTCCCTAACCACGGCGTAACCGACGGCGGTCCTCCCCAGTGGAGGGCCGCCGTCGGGCTTTAACTTCACCGCTTTAGGCGGGCCCCGCAAAATACGGAAGAATTGATTCATGACCGAGGAAACCCCATGACCGAGGAATACAGCGCCCAGTGGCACGACGAGCCCACTGACTACGGTCAGATCGGCAAATTGCCCCGGCAAGAAGCCGCCAGCGCCAATGACGACAAGGCCTCGCTCGTGTCCAGTTCGCTGAGCATCACGGCCGCCGCCACAGAGCCCGAGCTCCTGGACCTGCCCTGGCACATTGCCCTCGAGGACTGGCCGGCCGAGTATCTGGCGGCCCTGCCGCGCGGCATCTCGCGGCACATCGTGCGCTTCGCCCACCTCGGCGGCTCGGTCATCGCCATCAAGGAAACCTCGGAACACGTGGCCCGCCACGAGTACCACATGCTCCGCAAGCTGGCCCGGCTGGACGTTCCCGGCGTGGAGCCGGTGGCCGTCATCACCGGACGCACCACGCCCGACGGCCGGCCTCTGAACCCCGTGCTGGTCACCCGGCACCTGAAATTCTCGATGCCCTACCGCGCGCTCTTCTCCCAGATGCTGCGCAAGGACACCCTGACCCGTCTCATAGACGCCCAGGCGCTGCTTCTGGTCCGGCTGCACCTGATCGGCTTCTACTGGGGCGACGTCTCGCTCTCCAATACCTTGTTCCGCCGCGACGCCGGCGCCTTCGCCGCCTACCTCGTGGACGCCGAGACCGGCGAGCTGTACCCGGATCTGTCCACCGGCCAGCGCGAATACGACCTCGAAATCGCCCGGGTCAACATCGCCGGGGAACTCATGGACCTGCTCGACGGCGGCCTGATCGAGGAGAAGGTGGACCCGGTGGCCACCAGCGAGCTGATCATGGACAGCTACCGCCGGTTGTGGACCGAACTGACCGCGAAGGAGTCGTTCGAGATCGGCGAGCGCTGGCGCGTGGCCGCCCGCATCCGGCGGCTCAACGAGCTGGGGTTCGACGTCGAGGAATACGCGATCAAGACCACGCAGAACGGCTCCACCATCCAGCTCCAGCCGAAGGTGGTCGACGCCGGGCACCACCAGCGCCGGCTGCTGCGCCTGACCGGCCTGGACGCCCAGGAAAACCAGGCCCGCCGACTCCTGAACGACATGGACTCGTTCCGGGCGGACAACAACCCGGGCATGGACGAGGAATACAGCGCGCACCTGTGGGTCAGCCAGATCTTCGAGCCGATCGTGCGCGCCATTCCCCGCGATCTCTCCGGCAAGCTCGAGCCGGCCGAGGCCGTGCATGAGGTCCTGGAGCACCGCTGGTACATCTCCGAAAAGGAGAACCGGCACATCCCCCTGGCCGAGGCCGTCCAGTCCTACATTGACAACGAGCTCCGCCACCGCCGGGACGAGGCCGCCATCATGCTCAACCCGGACACAGGGCTGCTCAAGATCCTTGAGGTGGAGACCGAGGAATCACGCTACGGCGCCGACGAATCGATCGAGGATTACCCCGACTCCGACGACTAACCTTCAGCCCGGGGCACGCCGACTGATGCGCCGGGCGCGTTGTGGCACGCCCGGGCTAAATAGTTTTCAGCTAAGTCGATTCAGCTAAATCGCTTTTCCGGGGTTCAGGATTCCGGCCGGGTCGAACAGCTCCTTGATCCGTCGCTGCAGTTCGCGCACCGGTTCCTTCTGCTCCAGGCCCAGCCAGCGCAGCTTGTACTGGCCGATCCCGTGTTCGCCGGTGATGGTGCCGCCCATGGCCAGCGCCACGGCAATGGACCTGTCCAGGGCGGCGCCGAGCCGCTCCATGGCATCGGGGTCCACGGCGTTGTCCACCCGGTCGATCCAGAAGGTGGGGTGCAGGTTGCCGTCGCCGGCATGGGCCACGACCTTGAGCTGGACCCGGTGCTCGGCCGCCATGGCCTCCAGCTCGGCCACGTAGTCCACCAGCCGCGAGCGGGGTACCGCCACATCCTCGCCCACCCGGTATTCGTCGTCCACCTCGGTCCCGCGGCTGTTGCGGCGCAACTCGACAAGATGCTCCGCCTCGGCATTGGCCTCCATGGTCACCACCGCTCCCCCGGCCGCCAGGACCGGGCGGATGGCCGCAGCCTCCGCCGCCGCACCGAAGCCGTCGGTCTGGATCAGCAGCAGGGACGCTCCCCGCGCGGCCAGGTCGGAGCCGTGGATGTCGTCGAGCTGGGCGAGTGAGCCGCCGTCGAGCAGTTCCATGATGGCCGGCTGCACGCGGGCCCGGCCGACGGCGAGGACGCCGGCCGCGGCGCTGCGGAAGTCCGGGTAGAAGGCGGCGATGGTGTGCACTTCGCGCGGCAGGTACTTCAGCCTCACGGTCACGCCGACAACGATCCCCAGAGTCCCCTCCGAGCCAACGAAGAGCCCCGTGAGGTCGTACCCAGCGACGCCCTTGAACGTCTGGTGGCCGGTGTGGATGAGGGAGCCGTCCGCGAGCACGACGTCGAGGGCCAGGACCGAGTCACGGGTGACGCCGTACTTCGCGCACCGCAGCCCGCCCGCGTTGGTGGCCACGTTGCCGCCGATGGTGGACATCTTGTAACTCGCGGGGTCCGGGGCGAACATCAGCCCGTGCACGGCCGCGGCGGCGTTGAGGTCGGCATTGATGACGCCCGGCTCCACGACGGCGGTCTCGTCATCCGGGTTGAGGTCCAGGATCCGGTTCATCCCCTCGAGCGTGAGCACCACGCAGCCCTCACTCGCGTGCGCGCCGCCCGAGACTCCGGTGCCGGCCCCGCGCGCCACCAGGGCGACGCCGCGCGCGGCACACGCACGCACCGTTGCCTGCACGTCGGCCACCGAATCGGCGCGGACTACGGCCAGCGGGAGCTGATAGTCCAGGACGGGAGCCTGGTCCACCGCGTACGCGGCCAGGGTGGTGGCGTCCACGGCAATTTTGGCCGGGCCCAGGGAAGAGGTCAGCTCATCGATGATGCTTCGCATGCGGTCTCCAGTTCGGTCGAATCCGAATCCCAGTCTAAGGCCGTGCATTGTCGGTGATCTGGCTCACAACCGCAAGCGCTTCCACACATCACTGTGCTATTCCAATCGCTGGCTGAAATTACGCGTAAAAATGAATGTAAGCGTTTTCATTTTTCGGCTTTTCAGCCTTACGATTGCCGTCATGTCCGTAGATTCAGTTCTCTTCTCCCCCGCAGCGCTGGCCGGCCCCCTGACGGGCCCGCTGACTCCTGTTCACGCCGCAGACCACATTCCCGGGTGGTGGCGCTCTGCCGTGATCTACCAGGTCTACCCGCGCTCGTTCCGGGACCTGAACGGCGACGGCATCGGCGATCTCGCCGGCATTACCGCCGAACTGCCCCGACTTGCCGAACTGGACATCGACGCCGTCTGGCTGTCCCCGTTCTACCGCTCACCGCAGCGCGACGCCGGCTACGACGTCAGCGACTACTGCGACGTCGATCCCCTGTTCGGCACGCTGGAGGATTTCGCCGCCATGATGGCCGAGGCCACCCGGCTGGGGATGCGGATGATCGTGGACCTCGTGCCCAACCACTGCTCGGACCAGCACCCGGCCTTCCAGGCAGCCCTGGCCGCCCCCGCCGGCAGCCCGGAGCGGGACATGTTCATCTTCCGCGACGGCCGTGGAACATTCGGCGAGGAACCGCCGAACAACTGGCAGTCCCACTTTGGCGGTTCAGCCTGGACCCGGATGACCGAACCGGACGGCGCCCCGGGCCAGTGGTACCTGCACCTCTTCGACTCCTCCCAGCCCGACTTCAACTGGGACAACAGCGCCGTTCACGACGAAGTCGAGCGGGTCCTGCGTTTCTGGCTGGACCGCGGCGTCTCCGGTTTCCGGGTGGACGTGGCGCACGCCCTGGTGAAGGCCCCCGGCCTGCCCGAGTGGGGCGGACGCGCCGACGGCAGCAGCTCCGACGGCTTCCCCGGCCACGACGCTCCGATGTTTGGCCAACCCGCCCTCCACGACATCTACCGCCAGTGGCGGAAGATTCTCGCCGAGTACGGCCCCGACCGGATCCTCTGCGCCGAGGCAAACGTTGACCCGCTCCCCCGGCTCGCTGACTGGGTGCGCCCGGACGAAATGCACCAGGCCTTCAACTTCCCCTACCTCCACGCGGGCCTTGACGTCCACCGCATGCGCCACGTCATCACCGAGTCACTGACATCGCTGGACGCCGTCGCCGCTCCCAGCACCTGGGTGCTCTCCAACCACGACGTCGTCCGCCACGCCACCCGCTTCGGGTACGACGGGCAGGCGCCGCGCGAGGGTGACGGAATCGGCGCCGGGGACCCGCAGCCGGACGAGGATCTCGGCCGGTCCCGTGCGGCAGCGGCATCCATGTTCATGCTGGGGCTGCCCGGCGGGGCTTACCTCTACCAGGGCGAAGAGCTCGGCCTCCCGGACGGGATCGACATCCCGGACACACGCCGCCAGGACCCCACCTTCGCCCGCACCGGCGGCGCGCGGCTGGGCCGCGACGGCTGCCGTGTCCCGCTGCCCTGGCGGGCCGGGGAACGCAACGCCGGGTTCGGCGACGGGCAAGACCCCTGGCTGCCCCAGCCGGAAAGTTTCGCGCGGCTGGCGCGCGATGTGCAGGCCGCTTCGCCGTCGTCACACCTGAGCCTCTACAAGCGCATGCTGGAGCTGCGACGACGGCTCGACCTGGGCCGCGGCTCACTGACCTGGTACGAGGACCTGTGCACGGACACGAGTCTTGCCTTCCTCAACGGCTCCACGCTGGTGCTGTTGAACGTGGGGTCCGAACCACTGGAACTGCCCGCAGGGCGGGTCCTGCTGCGCAGCTCATCGGCTCCGGACGCAGGTTACCCCGCCGGGGACATGTCCAGCACCGAAGATCAGTTAAGCTCAGGTGAAACTGTTTGGTTGGAAATCTACATCGAGGACACGGAGGGGTAGGAATGCCCGGCATCAAGGACGTCGCGGAACGGGCCGGCCTCTCCAGCGCCACCGTTTCGCGCGCCTTGAGCGGCAAAGGCAACGTCTCCCCGCGCAGCCGGGAACGTGCCAGGGCGGCCGCCGCCGAGCTCGGCTTCGTCTTGTCCTACCACGCCTCCAGCCTGGCCTCCGGCCGTAGCCACAATGTCGGCGTCGTGGTGCCTTCGGTCCACCGGTGGTTCTTTTCCTCGGTGGTCGAAGGCGTCTCCGCAAGCCTGCTGGACGCCGGCTACGACCTCACGCTGTACAACGTCAGCGAAGGGCAGGAACGCCGGCACAGTGTGCTGAACGACTTCCTGCTGCGCAAGCGCGTGGATGCGGTGATCGCGGTCTCGCTGGAGCTCTCCGAATCCGAGATCGATCAGCTGCTGGCCATCCACCGTCCCATCGTCGGGATCGGCGGCCCGCTGCCCGGGGCGTCGACCATCCGCATCGACGACTCCGGAATCGCCGAGGCCGCCGCCCGGCACCTGATCCAGCTCGGCCACACCAGGATCGCCCATATGACCGGCGACGCCGCCTACGAGCAGGATTTCCGCCTGCCCGGAACCCGTCGGGCGGGGTTCAAGAAGGCCATGCGCGACGCGGGGTTGGCCGTCCGGCCCGAATGGCAGGTCTCCGCGGATTTCACCATCCAGGGTGGCTATGCCGCCGCCCGGCACCTGCTCGGCAGCTCGCCGGAGCGTCCCACGGCCGTCTTTGCCGCCTCCGACGAGATGGCGATCGGCGCTATCCTCGCGGCCCGGGACTTCGGCCTGAGGGTGCCCCAGGACCTCTCCGTCATCGGCATTGATGGCCACGAGCTGGGTGAGGTCTTTGGGCTGACCACATTCGACCAGGATGTGCGAGGCCAGGGCGCGCTGGCGGTGCGGCGTTTGCTGGCCAGGCTCGAGGGTACCTCCGACGCGGACGCCACGCACACCGAATATCCCACGCGCTTTGTCATACGGTCCAGCACTGCTGTTCCGCCGGTTGACCAAGGACCCCTGCGGGGCTAGCGTCCTGCCGGCAGCACCCGTTCCATGATGATTTCGGATTGTCCGGTATCGAGCGGGTAGGGCTCCCGCGCACCGGTGTCCGCGAAACCGTGGCGCAGGTAGAACCTCTGGGCCCGTCCGTTGTCCTGGTGCACGCCCAGCTGGAGCAGCCGGGCGCCAAGTTCCTCTGCTGCAGCATCAACCGCCTGCCGGAGCATGGCATCGGCCAAGCCGGAACCACGGTGCTCAGGAGCAACATACACGCTGATCAGCATCGCCTGCCGTGGGCGGGCCATGTCCGTCGGCAGCTTGGCTACTACCCGCATCAGCGCACGCAACGGGCTGCCGTCCCGTCCGTCGTCTGCGACTAAGGACACGCTGTCTGGCCCCGCCATTGCTGCCGCTCGATCCTGCCACTGTTCCTCGGACTGGGCGCGGGCCGACTCCAAGCTTTCGACGTAGGCAGTGGGGGTATCTGCGAGCATCTCCAGGCGGATACTGCGCAGCTTCTGCCACTCGTCGGCCTGCAGCCGACGGATCCTGGCCTGCGGGCTGTCAGCCATCGGCACCGCCCATGAACCGAACGAAACGGTCCAGGACGCCGGGCCAGCCGGCTGCGTAGTCTGCCCGTGCCGCGGTGGGGTCCTCCGCGCCTTCCCAACCGCCGTGTACCAGGCGGAGCTCTGTTCCCCCATCTACTGCCCTGAATGCCACCCGCAGTTCCGTGGACCATATGGCAGTGGTGCCCGGGTGCCAGCTGGCGTGGAAGGACAGGGGCGGCTGCCAGTCGTCAATCGACCCCCACACGGCCGTCCGGCTATCATCAGCGGTTTCCATGATCAGGTTTTCCTCGAACTCCACGTAGGAGCCGGCACCATAGACGCTGTGGTCCTCAAGCGGCCACCAGAGGTGCGTATGCTCGGTGAATCCGACAAAAGCCCGGGCGACGGCACCCGGGACTACAACCGTGTAAACAACAGGCTCCAAGCCGTCTGCTGCCTCCGTCTCGGGGGCACCAGGCGGGTCAACGGGAGCGTGGCTGAAGAGGTTATCCATGGGCATTTACTCTACCCGTGCCACTCAACCGGGCGGGCGACGKATTTTTTGTTTTGGGGGTTAAATGCGGGAGGACCCCCAACCTGTGGTTGGGGGTCCTCGACCGTTAATGGTGTTCCGGCGGTGACCTACTCTCCCACACCCTCCCGGGTGCAGTACCATCGGCGCTGTGGGTCTTAGC
>NZ_JBFRGZ010000021.1:0-64337 GCF_052115605.1 Arthrobacter sp. 2MCAF15
TACCGGCAGATCTTCACCAGCAGCGGTGACCGCCAAGCCGCACTTGCGCCCTGGCTCCAGCACTACAACACTGAACGAATCCACACCGGCATCGGAACCACACCCGCCAACCGAGTGTCACCAACCTAATGGCTCAGTACAGCTAGACGCGGCGCGTGCTCTGCCTAGCGACGAGTTCCGGTGTGAATACCACCTGGCTGTGCACGTGGCCGCTCTCGTCGGCGATCTCGTTGAACAAGAGCTCTGCGGCACGTTCGCCGATCAGCTGTCGCGGCTGGCTGATGGAGGAGAGCGGAATGCTCGACTGGGACGCAAAGTCGATGTCGTCAAAGCCGACAATGGCGATGTCCTCGGGCACGCGAAGCCCATTTGCGGCGAACGACTGTAGCAGCCCGAGGGCCAGCTGGTCGTTGGCGGCAAACACGGCATCCGGCCGCTTGCCGGGCTGGAGATTTCCGATCAGATCGCCGACCTGGCGGCCACGCTCAAATTTCAGGTCGGGCGTTTCGAACAGCTGGATGGGGATCCCGGCCTGTTCGGCCGCATCGGCGGCGCCCTTGTAGCGGTCCTCGACCTGTTGCAGCGTGAAGGGGCCGCCGACAAAGGCCGGACGCACGGAGCCGACGCTGAGGAGGTGGTTCAGGGCCATCGCACCGCCGGCGACGTCGTCCACAGAGACCGAGCAGAACTGGTCCGTGCGGGCAAGCCGGTCCACGAGCACCGAGGGAATGCCCCGGGCCCGCATGGTCTCGAGCCGCTCGAGGACCTGTCCAAACGGGGTGATCAGGATGCCCTGTACGCGCTGCTGCTCGAACAGGTCCAGATACGATTGCTCCCGCCCGGCGTCCTCAGCGCAGTTGGCCAGGATCAGGGAGTGGTGGTGGTCATCGGCGACGTTTTCGGCGCCCAGCGCCACGTCGGTGAAGAAGGGGTTGCGGACATCCAGCACCAGCATGCCCAGGCTCCTGGTGGACCCGGACCGCAGCGACCGGGCCGATTCGTTGCGCACGAATCCGAGCTGGTCAATGGCGGCCAGAACGCGGCTCTTCTTGTCGAAAGACACCTGCTCTGGCCGGTTGAGGACATTGGAAACCGTGCCGACGGATACCCCCGCAAGCGCGGCGACATCCTTGAGTTTTGCACCCGGGCCGCTTGGCACGCTAAACCTCCCAATCACTGAATCGAATCAATCCGCTCCATCAATGCTACGTCGTTCACATTGGCCCTCGTCAGGTTTGATTATTGACACGCCATGGAAACACGCCCTAACGTGTGAGTAGGTTCACAAATGAATCGATTCATTACAAAGGAGTAACGGACATGGCAGAAGCACAGGACGCCACGGTTCGGAGCAGCCGGAGTACCGAGGTTGCCGATGTTCCCGTTCTGGAACTGCGCGATATCCACAAGTCCTTCGGCGCAGTCCACGCGCTGCGGGGCGCCAGCCTCAGCCTCTACCGCGGGCAGGTCACCGCGTTGGTTGGAGAGAACGGTGCCGGCAAGTCCACCATGGTCAAGACCCTCGCGGGGCTGCACCAGCAAGATCGCGGCGAAGTCCTGCTGGACGGGGAGCAGGTCTCGTTCCGCGATCCGCTCCATGCCCGCGAAGCAGGGATTGCCGTCATCTACCAGGAACCCACCATGTTCCCGGACCTCACGGTCGCTGAGAACATCTTCATGGGCCGTCAGCCGCTGCGCTCCCTGCGCAGGATCGACCGGAAGGCGATGCGCCAGCAGGCGCTGGAGCTTTTTGCCCAGCTGGGGGTCAAGATCGATCCCGACCGGGCCGCGCAGGGCCTCTCGATTGCCGACCAGCAGGTGGTGGAAATCGCCAAGGCAATTTCGCTTGACGCGCGCGTGCTGATCATGGACGAACCGACGGCGGCGCTCAGCGGCGTCGAGGTTGACCGGCTTTTCGCCGTCACCCGGACCCTGCAGGCCCAGGGGGCCGCGGTCTTGTTCATCTCCCACCGCTTCGAGGAAGTTTTCGCCCTTGCGGACTGGATCACCGTGATGCGCGACGGCGCGCACGTCGCCACCGCCCCGGCCGCCGAACTGACGGTGGACGGCGTGATCCGGCAGATGGTCGGCCGCGACGTCGCGTCACTGTTCCCGAAGCAGGAAACGCAGATCGGCCCGACCGCGCTGGAGGTCAAGGGACTCAGCCGCAAAGGCGTCTTCTCGGACATTTCCTTCACGGTGAAGTCCGGCGAAATCGTCGGACTCAGCGGCCTGGTCGGCGCCGGGCGATCCGAGGTGGCACGGGCCGTCTTCGGCATCGACAAGTACGACTCCGGCGAAGTGCTGGTCCGTGACGAGCCGCTCAAGTCCCTGAACCCGCGGGCCTCGATGGCCGCCGGAATCGCGTTCGTTCCGGAAGACCGGCGCAAACAGGGCCTTGTCATGGAGCTGAACGTCAGCCGGAACCTCACGCTGACGCTCCGGCGGAAACTAAGCCGTTTCGGCCTCCTCACCAGCCAGTCCGAGGCCAAGGCGACCAGCGAATGGGCCAAGAAACTGCAGATCAAGGCGGGGTCCCCGATGTCCCCGATCTCGACCCTCTCGGGCGGCAACCAGCAGAAGGTTGTGCTGGGCAAGTGGCTGGCCACCGGCCCGCGTGTCCTGATCATCGACGAACCCACCCGCGGGATCGACGTCGGCACCAAGTCCGAGGTCCACCGGCTCATCTCCGAGCTCGCGGGCACCGGCCTCGCCGTCCTCATGATCTCCTCGGAGCTGCCCGAAATCCTGGGCATGTCGGACCGCGTGCTGGTGATGCACGAGGGGCGGATCACCGCAGAACTGAGTCGCAAGGACGCCACGGAGGAATCCGTCATGACGGCTGCCACCGGGGCCGACCCGAAAACCAAGGAGACAACAGCGTGACCACCCTAACCCTGCAACGGCAGCCGTCCACGGCCTGGCTGGGGACCTTGACCCGGTCCCGTGAATTCAGCGTCTTCCTCGCGCTGGTGATCCTGATCGCCGTCACCGTGGCCGCCAACCCCCGGTTCCTGAGCGGCCAGAGCATCAAAGACCTGCTGCTGAACTCCTCGATCCTGGTGATCCTCGCCGTCGGGCAGGCAATCGTGATCGTGACGAAGAACGTGGACCTGTCCGTCGGCTCCGTGCTCGGCCTGACCGCGTTCGCCACAGGAAAAATCTTCATCGCGCTGCCCGATCTTCCCGTCATCGCCATGCTGGTTATCGGCATCGCCATCGGCGCCCTGCTGGGAGCCGTCAACGGAGCGCTGATCGCGGTGGCCAAGGTGCCGGCCCTGGTGGTCACCCTGGGCACCTTGTACATCTTCCGAGGCGTCGACTTCGCCTGGGCCCAGGGCCAGCAGATCAGCCCGTCCGACCTGCCGGCAGACTTCCTGGCCCTCGGTGCCGGCGCCCTGCTGGGATTCCCGTATCTGGCCTTGATTGCCCTCGCGGTGGTCATGGCGTTCGGGCTCTACCTGAAAAACCTGCGCTCCGGACGCGAGTTCTACGCGATCGGCTCGGACGTCCAGGCCGCCCGCCTGTACGGCATCCGGGTAGGGCGGAAGGTCTTCTCCGCCTTCGCCATCTCCGGCGCCCTCGCCGGACTGGCCGGGGTCATCTACGCAGCCAAGTACGGAAACCTGGACGCCACGGCCGGCCAGGGCCTTGAGCTGAACGTCGTGGCCGCAGCCGTGGTTGGCGGCGTGGCAATCGCCGGCGGCGTCGGCACAGTCTACGGAGCCGCGCTCGGTGCGGTCCTCCTGACCACCATCACCTCCGCCCTCCCGGTCCTGGGCGTCTCGCCGTTCTGGCAGCGGGCCATGATCGGCGTGCTGATCCTGGCCTCGATTGTCCTGGACCGGTACCTTGCCCTGCGCACCGAGCGCCGTCTGAGAGGACACGATTCACATGCTGGTTGATACAGCACCGCCGGCAGCGGAAACCCGCCGCACCCCCCGCTTCGGCTTCCTGCGCAGCTGGGACGCCGCCATCATTGTGGCCCTCGTGGCCAGCATCATCGTTGCCTCCTTGACCGTCAGCGGATTCGCGACATCCCGCAACGTCGGGTTCCTGCTCATCGACGTGATCCCGGTCCTGCTCCTGGCCCTGCCCATGACGCTGATCATCATCACCGGCGAGATCGACCTCTCCGTCGCCAGCATCGCAGGCTTCGTCAGCTGCGTGTTCGGAGCCCTCTGGAACGCCGGGATGCCCATGGAAACGATCATCCCCCTGTGCTTTGTCCTCGGCGCCGTGTCCGGGGCACTGAACGGGTTCCTGGTCTCAGTGGTCGGCCTGCCGTCCCTGGCCGTGACCATCGGCACCCTGGCGTTGTACCGCGGGCTGGCCTTCGTTGTCCTGGGGGACCAGGCGGTCACCAGCTTCCCGCGGGCCATCACCACCGGCCTGCAGGCAAAGATCGGCTCCACTGGCATCCCTGTCTGGATCCTTCCCGTGATTCTCTTGGTCATCATCTTCGGTGTCGCCCTGCACTTCACGGGCTTCGGCCGTTCCCTGTTCGCCATTGGCTACAGCGTGGACGCCGCCCGGTTCTCGGGAATCGGCGTCGCCCGGACCAAATTCTGGCTGTTCGTCATCTCGGGTGCCATTGCTTCGGTGGTCGGCGTGTGGTGGACCCTGCGGTACGGAAGCGCCCGCGGCGATAACGCCACGGGTCTGGAGCTGTCCGTCATCGCGGCGGTACTGCTGGGCGGCGTGTCCATCTTTGGCGGCAAAGGCACCCTGCCGGGCGTGATCGCCGGCGTCGGGCTGCTCGCCATCCTGCGCAACGCGCTTCAGCTGGCCAGCGTCCCCGAGGACACGTTGTCCATGCTCACCGGCGGCCTGCTGATCCTCGCCGTCGTCGCCCCCAACGCCATCGCCTGGATCCGATCCCTTTCCCAAAAAGCATCAACAACCTGACCACCGTCTACACCACAGCAACAACGACGTTCAGTTGAAAGGCACCACAATGAAATTCATGTCCACGACCAGGTCCCGTCGCCTCGCGCCGGCCTACATCGCCGCCGCCACGGGACTCGCGCTCGCGCTGAGCGCCTGCGGTGGCACCACCAACACCTCCAGCACTGCCGGAGCCGGGGCCGCCTCCTCCAGCGCCGCAGCGGATCCGAATGCCCCGATCAAGGAGGGCCTCAAGGTGGCCTTCCTGCCCAAGCAGCTGAACAACTCCTACTTCACCGTCACCGACCGCGGCGGCAAGAACGCGGTCGAGGAGTACAAAGGCACCTTCTCCGAAGTCGGTCCCTCCGAAGCCAGCGCCTCCAGCCAGGTGAGCTACATCAACACGCTCACGCAGCAGGGTGCCAACGTCATTGCAACGTCGGCCAACGACCCCAAAGCGATCTGTTCGGCACTGGACGAGGCCCGCAGCGCCGGTGCGAAGGTGGTCACCTTTGACTCCGACACCGACCCGTCCTGCCGCGACCTCTACATCAACCAGGCCACCGCCGAAGGCATTGCGTCCACCCAGATCAAGCTCATTTCCGACGCCATTGGTCCCGACGGCGGGGACATCGCCATCCTGTCCGCCACGGCCAACGCAACGAACCAGAACGCGTGGATCGAGCTGATGAAGAAGGAACTCCTGAAGCCCGAATACGCCAAGCTCAAGCTCGTCGCCACCGCCTACGGCGATGACAACGCCCAGAAGTCCCAGCAGGAAGTCCAGGCGCTGCTCCAGGCCCACCCCACCCTCAAGGGCATCATCTCGCCCACGACCGTCGGCATTGCCGCGGCCGCGCAGTACCTTGCAGGATCCGAGTACAAGGGCAAGGTGCAGCTGACCGGCCTGGGCTTCCCGAGCCAGCTCAAGGAATTCCTCAAGAATGGCACCATGAAGTCCTTCGCCCTGTGGGACGTTGAAAAGCTCGGCTACCTCGCCGCCTACGCCGGTGCGGCCCTCGCGTCCGGGCAGATCACCGGCGCCGAAGGCCAGACGTTCAAGGCCGGCACCCTGGGCGATTTCAAGATCGGTCCCGACTCCACCGTTCTCCTCGGCGATCCCACCGTGTTCACGGCCGAGAACGTGGATCAGTACAACTTCTAGGCCAGTTTCCAGAAACCCGCCGCTCCGGCGCTGGTGTCATGATCAGCGCCGGAGTTGTACCAAAGAACCCGCAGAATGCTATTGTCTAAATGAATCGATTCAATCAGGCTCATGCCTGAGAGTCGAGATCAGGAGAATTCCTCATGAGGGTGTGCTTCCGCTCCTCCGTCAAACCCAGCCAGATCCCCGAATACCGGCGCCGCCACGCCACCGTGTGGCCGGAGATGCTCCGGGAACTCAAAGCGGCCGGCTGGAACAACTACTCGCTGTTCCTCGCCGAGGACGGGCTCCTGGTGGGTTACGTCGAATGCGATGACTTCGACGCAGCCCGGGCCCGCATGGCCCTGACTGAGGTCAACAGCCGCTGGCAGGCGGAGATGGCAGCCCTGTTCGACGACGACGCGCAGGCGCCGGACCAGGGCTTCCTCCAGCTCACCGAAATCTTCAATCTCGAGGACCAGTTGTCCGAGGCCAACGCCCCCGGGGACAACCACCAACCGCAAAAGGAACAATCATGAACACCACAGAAACGGCCCTGGGCCGCCTCGGGGAACTCGCCATCGAGGTCCCCTCCTGGGCCTACGGCAACTCCGGCACCCGCTTCAAGGTGTTCGGCACCCCCGGCACTCCGCGCACCGTCCACGAGAAGCTGGCCGACGCCGCGAAGGTCCACGAACTGACCGGACTGGCCCCGACCGTGGCGCTGCACATTCCCTGGGACAAGGTGGATGACTACGCGGCGCTGAAGGCGTATGCAGCGGACCTCGGCGTGGGGCTCGGCACCATCAACTCCAACACGTTCCAGGACGACGAGTACAAGTTCGGTTCACTGACCTCTTCCAACCCCGTGGTCCGCCGCCGCGCAATCGACCACCACCTCGAGTGCCTTGAGATCATGCACGCCACGGGCTCGCGCGATTTGAAGATCTGGCTCGCGGACGGCACCAACTACCCGGGCCAGGACGACATGCGCGGCCGGCAGGACCGCCTCGCGGAATCCCTGCAGGAGATCTATGCCGGGCTCGGCGCCGAGCAGCGCCTGGTCCTGGAGTACAAGTTCTTCGAGCCGGCTTTCTACCACACCGACGTCCCGGACTGGGGCACCTCCTACGCCCAGACCCTGGCCCTGGGCGAGAAGGCCTTCGTCTGCCTGGACACCGGCCACCACGCCCCCGGGACCAACATCGAATTCATCGTCATGCAGCTGCTGCGCCTGGGCAAGCTCGGCTCCTTCGACTTCAACTCCCGCTTCTACGCCGACGATGACCTGATCGTCGGGGCGGCCGATCCGTTCCAGCTCTTCCGGATCATGCACGAGGTCATCCGCGGCGGCGGGTTCGGCAATTCGTCGGGTAACGAGTCCGGCGTCGCCCTGATGCTGGACCAGTGCCACAACCTGGAAGAAAAGATCCCGGGCCAGATCCGCTCCGTGCTCAACGTCCAGGAAATGACCGCGCGGGCCCTGCTTATCGACACGGACGCGCTCGCCGAGGCCCAGCGCAGCGGCGACGTCCTGGCCGCAAACGGCATCTTCAACGATGCCTTCTACACCGATGTCCGTCCTGCGCTGGCGCAGTGGCGTGAATCCCGCGGCCTGCCTGCGGACCCGATGGCCGCTTTCAAGGCCAGCGGCTACCAGAAGAAGATCAACGAGGACCGCGTCGGCGGCCAGCAAGCCGGATGGGGCGCCTAGAGCTATGACTGAGAACACGACTGTTGAAGAACTGATTGCCCGCTCCAACCGCCTGGGCGCGGACAAACGGAACACCAACTTCGCCGGCGGCAACACCTCCGCCAAGGGCACCGAGAAGGACCCCGTGACCGGCGAGGACGTCGAGCTCCTCTGGGTCAAGGGCTCCGGCGGGGACCTGGGCACGCTGAAGGCCGAAGGCCTTGCCGTGCTGCGGCTGGACCGGCTGCAGGCGCTCAAAAACGTGTACCCCGGCGTCGAGCGTGAAGACGAAATGGTGGCCGCATTCGACTACTGCCTCCACGGCAAGGGCGGCGCCGCGCCGTCAATCGACACCGCCATGCACGGCCTGGTCGACGCCGCGCACGTGGACCACCTGCACCCGGACTCCGGCATCGCCATTGCCACCGCCGCCGACGGCGAGGCCCTCGCCAAGGAGATCTTCGGCGAGAAGGTGGCGTGGGTGCCCTGGCGGCGCCCAGGCTTCCAGCTGGGCCTGGACATCGCCGCGATCAAGGACGCGAACCCGCACGCCGTCGGCACCATCCTCGGCGGCCACGGCATCACGGCCTGGGGCGCCACCAGCGAGGAAGCCGAAGGCAACTCGCTGTGGATCATCGAGCAGGCCGAGCAGTACATCAAAGACCACGGCCGGGCCGAGCCGTTCGGGCCGAAGCTCCCCGGCTACGCCGCCCTCCCGGAGGCCGAGCGCCGCGCGAAGGCCGCAGCACTGGCCCCCGTGATCCGGGGCCTCGCCTCCACGGACAAGCCGCAGCTGGGTCACTTCAGCGACGCCCCCGCCGTCCTGGACTTCCTCGAAGCCGCCGAACACCCGCGGCTCGGGGCCCTGGGCACGTCCTGCCCGGACCACTTCCTGCGCACCAAGGTCAAGCCGCTGGTCCTGGACCTGCCCGCGGACGCCTCGATCGAGGACTCCGTGGCCCGGCTCAAGGAACTCCACACCGCCTACCGCGAGGACTACCAGGGGTACTACGACCGGCACGCGACCCCGGACAGCCCTGCACTGCGCGGTGCGGACCCCGCGATCGTCCTGGTTCCCGGGGTGGGCATGTTCTCCTTCGGGGCCAACAAGCAGACCGCCCGGGTGGCCGGGGAGTTCTACCTCAACGCCATCAACGTCATGCGCGGCGCCGAGGCCGTCTCCAGCTACGCCCCGATCGAGGAATCCGAGAAGTTCCGGATCGAATACTGGGCCCTGGAAGAGGCGAAGCTGGCCCGGATGCCCAAGCCGAAATCCCACGCGGGCCGGATCGCCCTGGTGACCGGGGCGGCGTCGGGCATCGGCAAGGCGATCGCCACCCGGTTCGCCGCCGACGGCGCGTGCGTGGTCATCGCGGACCTGAACCTCGAGAACGCTGAAAAGGTGGCCGCGGAACTCGGCGGCTCCGACGTCGCGATCGGCGTCCAGGCCGACGTCACCGACGAAGCCCAGATCGCCGCCGCCATCCAGGCAGCCGTCCTGGCCTTCGGCGGACTGGACCTGGTGGTCAACAACGCCGGGCTCTCCATCTCCAAGCCGCTCCTGGAAACCACGGAGAAGGACTGGGACCTGCAGCACAACGTCATGGCCAAGGGCTCGTTCCTGGTGGCCAAGGCCGCCGCGCAGGTGATGATCGGCCAGGAGATGGGCGGGGACATCATCTACATCTCCTCCAAGAACTCCGTGTTCGCCGGGCCGAACAACATCGCCTACTCCGCCACCAAGGCAGACCAGGCCCACCAGGTCCGGCTCCTGGCCGCCGAACTGGGCGAGTACGGGATCCGGGTCAACGGCATCAACCCCGACGGCGTGGTCCGCGGCTCCGGGATCTTCGCCGGCGGCTGGGGCGCCAAGCGCGCCGCTGTCTACGGCGTGGACGAGCAGGAACTGGGCAAGTACTACGCCCAGCGCACCCTTCTCAAGCGCGAAGTCCTGCCCGAGAATGTGGCCAACGCCGCCGCCGTGCTGACCGGCAGCGAGCTCTCCCACACCACCGGGCTCCACATCCCCGTGGACGCCGGCGTGGCCGCGGCCTTCCTGCGATGAGCACACCAGCCCCCGGCCTGGCCAGCGCTCCGGCAGCCAACGGAGCGGTGCCCGGCAGTGCGTTGAATGGCAGCGTCTTTGCCGCCATCGACATTGGTGCGTCCTCCGGCCGGGTCATCCTGGGCCGGGTTGCGCACAGCCCCGGCGGGACGAGGGCGGAGCTCGAGACCGTGCACCGCTTCCCCAACGGCGTCAAGGAGTTCGACGGGGGCCTCCGCTGGGATTTCGACGCACTGTTCGCCGAGGTCCTCACCGGGCTCGCGGCCGCCGCCACGGCGGCCGCGGCCCGCGGCGAGCGGATCGCCAGCATCGGGATCGACACCTGGGCCGTGGACTACGGCCTGGTCAACGACGCCGGTGAACTCGTCGCGGCACCATTCAGCTACCGCGACGACCGGGGCCGCGGCGCCGTCGCACGCGTCCACGAAAAACTCGACCCGGCCCGGCTCTACGCCACCACGGGGCTGCAGTTCCTGCCGTTCAACACCCTCTACCAGCTCGCCGCCGAGCCCGGGCTGGACGGTGTGCAGGCCCTGCTGATCCCGGACCTCATCGGGTTCCTGCTGACCGGCCAGCGCCGCACCGAGGCCACCAACGCCTCCACCACGGGTCTCTTCGACGCCGTCGCGGGGGAGTGGGCCACGGAATTCCTGGCTGCCCTGGGCCTGCCCAAGGACCTGTTCCCGCCGCTGGTCCAACCAGGGGAGACGGTCGGCACCCTGCTGCCGGGGATCGCGGAACGGACGGGGCTGCCCGCTGCCACGAAGGTGGTGGCCGTCGGCTCGCACGACACCGCCTCGGCCGTCGCCGCCGTGCCCGCGGGCGGCGGAGGCGATGAGGAGAAATTCGCCTACGTCTCCTCGGGCACCTGGTCCCTGGTGGGCGTCGAACTCTCCCACCCGGTCCTGACCGAGGCCAGCCGGGCCGCGAACTTCACCAACGAACGTGGCGTGGACGGCACCATCCGCTACCTGCGCAACGTCGGCGGCCTCTGGCTCCTCAGCGAATGCCAGCGCACCTGGGCAGCCGAGGGCTACCGGCCCGGACTCGAGGAACTGCTCGACGCCGCCGCAACCCTTCAGCCCGGAGGACCCGTCATCAACGCCGACGACTCCTATTTCATCGCCCCGGACAACATGCCCGAGCGCATCCGGGCCGCGGTCCGCAACACCGGGGCCGTCCTGCCGGAGCATCCCGCGCACATCGTGCGGTGCATCCTGGACAGCCTCGCCGCCGGCTACGCCCGGACCCTCGCCGAAGCGGAACGCCTTGCTGACGTGCACGCCGGCGTCGTGCACATTGTGGGCGGCGGATCCCAGAACCGGCTCCTGTGCCAGCTCACCGCCGACGCCACCGGCAAACCCGTCCTGGCCGGACCCGTGGAAGCCACGGCGCTGGGCAACGTCCTGGTCCAGGCCCGGGCCGCCGGTGTGCTCAGCGGTGGCCTGGGCGAGCTGCGGGCCGTCGTCCGGGCCTCCCAGCAGCCTGCGGAGTATCTGCCTTCACCTGCCGCGGAAGACCAGCGGGCCGGGCATGAGCCGGCAGCCAGGTCCGTATCCGGAGGTGCCCTGTGAGGATCGCGTTGTTCGCCACCTGCATCGTGGACGCCATGTACCCGCGGACGGCCCAAGCCACGGTGTCCATCCTCGAGCGCCTCGGCCACGAAGTCATCTTCCCCGCCGGGCAGGCCTGCTGCGGGCAGATGCACGTCAACAGCGGCTACTTCAAGGAGGCGCTGCCCGTCGTCGCCAACCATGTGAAGGCATTCGAGGAAGATGAGTACGACGTCGCCGTCGCACCTTCTGGCTCCTGCGTCGCCTCCGTGAAGCACCAGCACCCCATGATCGCCCGCCGCTGCGGGGACGCCGGGCTGGAAGCCCGGGCAACCGCCGTCGGACGCAAGACCTACGAGCTCTCCCAGCTCCTGGTCGATGTCCTCGGCGTCACGGATGCCGCGGCGCAACTGGGCTCTTATTTCCCGCACCGGATCACCTACCACCCCAGCTGCCACGGCATGCGGCTGCTCCGGCTCGGCGACCGGCAGCTGGACCTGCTGCGCTCGGTCGGCGGCATCGAACTGGCCGAACTGCCCGAGGCCGAGCAGTGCTGCGGCTTCGGCGGCACCTTCTCGATGAAGAACGCGGACGTGTCCTCGGCGATGCTCGCGGACAAGACCGCCAACATCTGCGGCACCGGCGCGGAGCTCTGCGCCGGCGGCGACGCCTCCTGCCTCCTGCACATCGGCGGCGGACTGTCCCGGCAGGGCAGCGGCGTCACCACGATGCACTTCGCCGAGATCCTGGCCAGCACCCTCGAAAATCCCGCCGCAGTTAACGGCGACATCCGCCTCACCACGGGAAGGACCGCACGATGAGCGGCACATTCCTGGGGATGCCGTCCCTGCCGGTTTTCGGCATCGGCAACCTGCACGAACACGAGCCCTTCCCGAAAGCCGCGCACCGCGAGCTCGACAACACCCAGCTGCGGGCAAACCTCGGCCACGCCACCCGGACCATCCGGGACAAACGGCTGGCTGTGGTGTCAGAGCTGCCCGACTGGGAGGAGCTGCGTGAGGCGGGCCGGGTGATCAAGGAATCGGTCATGGCCCGGCTGCCCGAGCTGCTCATGGAGTTCGAGGCGAACTTCACCGCCCGCGGCGGGAAAATCCACTGGGCCCGCGACGCCGGCGAAGCCAACCGGATAGTCACCGCCCTCATCCGTGAGCAGGGCGCCGACGAGGTGGTCAAGGTCAAATCCATGGCCACCCAGGAAATCGGCCTCAACGAGTACCTCGAKGAGCAGGGGATCGCGGCGTTGGAGACCGACCTCGCTGAGCTCATCGTCCAGCTGGACCACGACAAGCCCAGCCACATCCTGGTCCCGGCCATCCACAAGAACCGCAGCCAGGTCCGTGACATCTTCCTGCGTGAAATGGACGGCGTGGATCCGGACCTGACCGATGAACCGGCCCGCCTCGCCGCGGCCGCCCGGGCCCACCTGCGCCGCAAATTCCTCACCGCCAAGGTCGCCGTGTCCGGCGCGAACTTCGCCCTGGCGGACTCCGGCACGCTCGCCGTCGTCGAATCCGAAGGCAACGGGCGCATGTGCCTGACGCTCCCGGAAACCCTCATCACCGTCATGGGCGTGGAGAAACTGCTGCCGGCCTGGGAGGACCTCGAGGTGTTCATGCAGCTGCTCCCGCGATCCTCCACCGGGGAGCGGATGAACCCGTACACCTCGCTGTGGACCGGCGTCACGCCCGACGACGGGCCGCAGAACGTCCACCTGGTCCTGCTCGACAACGGGCGCAGCGCCGCCCTGGCCGACGAAATGGGCCGTTCTGCCCTGAACTGCATCCGCTGCAGCGCCTGCATGAACGTCTGCCCCGTCTACGAACGCACCGGCGGGCACGCCTACGGGTCCACCTACCCGGGACCGATCGGCGCGATCCTGTCCCCGCTGCTGACCGGAATCACGGCCGAGGAGAACAATTCCCTGCCGTACGCCTCGTCCCTGTGCGGGGCCTGCTACGACGCCTGCCCGGTGAAGATCAACATCCCGGACATCCTGGTGCACCTGCGCGGCGAGGACGTGGACAGCAAACGCGGCAAGAAAAAATTGCCCAGCCAGATGGACCTGGGCATGAAAGTGGCTTCCTGGGCGCTGTCCTCCGGGAAGAACCTTGGCCTGGTCGAGAAGGCGTTGCCCCTGGGCCGGCTGGCCGCCGGACCGGACCGGAAGATCACCAAACTGCCGGGCATCGCGGCCGGCTGGACCCAGAGCCGGGACATCCCGGCCCCGCCCGGACAGTCGTTCCGGCAATGGTGGGACAAGGAGCACCGGGCCCCGGCTGGCCCGGCGGCTCCAAACGGTACCGAATCCGCCGGCACGGAACCCGCCGGCACAGAGGAGACCCCGTGAACGCGCGCGCAGAAATACTCGACCGGATCCGCTCGGCCCTCCGGGACGCCCCGGCCGTGGCCGAGGTGCCCCGCGACTACCGGCGCGCCTCCGGACTCGGCGAGCAGGAGCTCATCGAGCTCCTGACGGACCGGCTCCTGGACTACAAAGCAAACGTCTTCGTCGAGGATGCGGCCGGCGTGCCCCGGCGGCTCGCTGCGCTGCTTGAGGGCACCGGCCGCTACGCCGTCCCGCACGGCATGGATCGGTCCCTGTTTGCGATGGCGGACGCGGACGACGCCGGCTCCCGCCGCGTTGCCGACGCCCCCGGGCACCGGCTCAGCGTCGAGGAACTGGACGGGGTGGACGCCGTCGTGACCGGCAGCGCCGTCGCGGTCGCCGAAACCGGCACCATCATCCTCGACGCCGGCCCGGACCAGGGCCGCCGGGTCATCAGCCTCGTCCCGGACCGCCACATCTGCATCGTCCGGGCCGGGGACATCACCGCCATCCTGCCCGAGGCGCTCCGGCGGCTCGACGCCACCCGCCCGCAGACCTGGATCAGCGGCCCCAGCGCCACCAGCGACATCGAACTCGAACGCGTCGAAGGCGTCCACGGCCCGCGAACCCTGGATGTCGTGATCGTGCGCGGATAGGCGGGAGGCGGAGCCCTGTTTCCCTTGTAAATCAAGGGAAGCAGGGCTTTCTTGTTTGGTAGTGACGCGCT
The DNA here is from genome assembly GCF_052115605.1 of Arthrobacter sp. 2MCAF15. NCBI lineage: Bacteria > Bacillati > Actinomycetota > Actinomycetes > Micrococcales > Micrococcaceae > Arthrobacter > Arthrobacter sp. 2MCAF15. The sequence goes on from NZ_JBFRGZ010000021.1 coordinate 14,417, forward strand.
CTGTGGGAGTGCGGCAACCCGATCACCCAGAAAATACTCATGGTCTTCTCAGCCGGAAGTTGAACCATGGAACCATGTACCTCGTCGATCCCAGAGCCTACGCATATCGCTTGATGCACCCGGGCGTTTGGTTCCGCACTGCGATCTGCCGGCACCTGGTCGCCCAAGGCCGGCAGCCCACGCACTCCCGGCTCGACTATCTCGAGGCCGGCGTCACGGGAACTCTGAGTACTGCCTACTCGCGTCGCAGGGCCAAGGAACTGGAGCAGGCTTTCCGGAACGGCGAAGTTTCCTACGAAGACGCGTGCCTGGAGATGGAGCAGCTCGACGGAGGGGTCTGAGCGGTTGCCTGCGCTCGCCGGAACAGGGGGTCCGCTACGATGACGCTATGAGCGCGCAGCTACGCTAGCCCCATTCGGGGGTCGGCGATAATGGAAAGGCATTCCATGATCAAGCGCGCTCTGCCACATGCACTGTTCTATGTCTTCGGACACCGTGTCTGCTGTGGCGCCATTCCTGACTGGACCGCTCACGTCGGCCAGAAGTGGGACACCTTTGATGTCGCACCCTACAACCTCTACAACGTCATCTGGCGCGCTCAGAACTGGGTCCTGCAGAACTGCGACGACTAACCGTCTCAGAGCGTTCTATTCGCGTGGCAACTGCTCCGGCACCCGAGCAGGGAGGAGAGGCCGAATTGGGCTGGGCGTAGGGTGGAAGTTGGACGAAAGGAGCACTTCATGAAGAAAATCCTCATGGTTCTGACCAGCGTTTCCGAGATCGGCGATACCGGAGAGAAGACCGGCTACAACGTGGCCGAAGCTGCACATCCTTGGAAGGTCTTCAAAGATTCCGGGCATTTCGTCGACTTTGCGTCCATCCAGGGCGGCCAGCCCCCGCGCGACGAGGTGGACTCGGAGGATCCAATCCAAGTCGCCTTCACGGAGGACGAGACCACGCGCGCCGGCCTCTACAACACTGCCCGCGTCGACGTCGTTGATCCCGGCCAGTACGACGCAGTCTTCCTGGTGGGAGGCCACGGCACCATGTGGGACTTCCCGGACAGTGAAGGCTTGCAGAATCTGGTGGCCAGCGTCTACAACACCGGTGGCTTGGTGGGCGCGGTCTGCCACGGACCGGCCGGCCTGCTGAACGTGGAATTGGAGAACGGGTTCCGCCTCGTCGAGGGCCGGAAGGTGGCCGCCTTCACCAACGACGAGGAGGTTGCCGCAGGGAAGGACAAGGTCATCCCGTTCTTCTTGGCAGACCGGCTTGAGGAACAGGGCGCCACCCACGTCTCCGCGGGTGTCTTTGAGGAGAAGGTCGTCGTTGACGACCGGCTGGTGACCGGCCAGAACCCGGCCTCAGCCGCAGGCGTGGCCAAGGAGATGGAGAAGCTCTTCGCAGCGGTCATCCACCAGGAAAAAGCCGAGGAGCAGCACGAGACCGAGGCTCTGCGCGCCGAGAAGGATGCCGAGAAAAACGCCAAGAAGGCTGTCGCAGAAGCGGAGCACTAACACCAACAGCCCACTAAGACTGACGGCCGCCCCGACGAGGGGGCGGCCGTCTATTGTCGTACGCGCGCCGGCTACCACACTGTCCAGCGCATCTAAGAGTGTTCCGTACACGGCCGTTCACCGTCCGGGGCGCCTTTGGACACGATCTCGGCCCTTTGGTCCGATGTCCGCGGCGTGTCCGTGCCAAAGTGCCCCCGGACCGCATCCGCCGGGCGAGAGTAAGTTCAAGACAAAGCAAAAGGCCCCTGGTTTCCCTTGTAAACAAAGGGAACCAGGGGCCTCGCTATTTCGCGGTGACGGTGGGATTTGAACCCACGTTGGCTTTTACACCAAACAACATTTCGAGTGTTGCACCTTCGGCCGCTCGGACACGTCACCAACCTGACTAGGGTACCGGAGCAAGGCGCCCATCCACAAAACGAGCCCCAACGGCTCCCGCACACCACCGCGAACGCGCGCCGCACCCTTCCCCGCGAACAGGGAGAAGCACTAGATTCGGAAGCACAATGACGATTTCTGAACGGCACGCCACGGCCACCGCCTATTGGACCGTCGGCCCGGAGCAGGGCGAGCTCCGCAGTGAGGTGCTGCCCGCCCGCGGGCCCGGCGAGGCGCTGGTCCGGACCCTGTATTCGGGCATCAGCAAGGGCACCGAGCTGGTGGTCCATCACGCCAGCGTCCCCGAGTGCGTTGCGGCGGCCATGGCCGCCCCCAACCAGGCGGGGGACTTCCCGTACCCGGTGAAGTTCGGCTACCTCACCGTGGGGGTGGTCGAGGAGGGGCCGGAGGGCTGGGCAGGCAAGACCGTCTTTTGCCTCTACCCGCACCAGGACCGCTTCATCGTCCCGGTCGAATCCCTCACCGTCGTCCCCGACGGCGTTCCCGCCCGCCGCGCCGTGCTCACCGGCACGGTGGAAACCGCCGTCAACGGCCTCTGGGAGGCTGGACCCCGGCTGGGCGACAGGGTTGCCGTGATCGGTGCCGGACTAGTCGGCGGCATGGTGGCCAAGCTCCTGGCCGGCTTTCCGCTCGCGCGGCTCCAGCTGGTCGACGTCGACCCCGCCAAACGTGCGTTCGCGGACGCCCTCGGCGTCGACTTCAGCCACCCCGACGACGCCCTCCCGGACTGCGACATCGTGATCCACTGCTCCGCCTCGCAGGAGGGCCTGCAGCGGAGCCTGCAGCTGGCGGGCGACGACGGCGACATCATCGAAATGTCCTGGTACGCCGACCGGAAAGTCACCCTCCCGCTGGGTGAGGACTTCCACGCCCGCCGCCTGTCCATCCGGGCCAGCCAGGTGGGGGTTGTAGCCCGCGCCCGCCGGCACCGCCGCACCAACGCCGAGCGCCTCGCGCTCGCCGTCGCCCTGCTGCAGGACCCGCTCTTTGATGTCTTCCTCACCGGGCAGTCGCCGTTGGCGGAGCTCCCCGGCGTCGTCCAGCGGCTCGCCGACGGGACCTTGGACGCCCTGTGCCACGTCATTGAACACCCATCCGTCGAAACACCATCCAATGAAGAGCAAACCGCCCCTGTCCCGTTCAACGAAGCCACGAGGTAGCCCGTGTACAGCCTGACCGTCCGCCGCAGCTTCATGATTGCCCACAGCCTTCCCCGCGAAGTCTTCGGCCCCGCCCAGGGCCTGCACGGGGCCACGTTCGTCACGGAGGTGACCTTCCGCCGTCGTGAGCTCAATGACGACGCGATCGTGCTGGACATCGGTGCGGCGGGGGCCGTCGTTGACGAGGTCCTCGATGGGTTGAACTACCAGAACCTCGACGAGCACCCCGACTTCGCCGGCAAGCTGAGCACCGCCGAGGCCCTGGCCCGGTACATCGCCGACGCCATCGCCGCACAGATCCGCGTCGGCAATGACGGGCGCGATCTCACCGGGCTGAACGTCACCCTGCGCGAAAATCCCGACGCCTGGGCCGGCTACTCGCTGGACTTCGACGCCCACTAGGCGCAGCAGATGCCCCCGCCCAGCCCCCGCCTCCGGTTCGTGGTGCCCGGCAATGTCCGGCACAACTCCGGCGGCAATGTCTACAACGCGGCGCTGGCCCGGGAACTGGCCACCCTCGGCGTCGCGGTAGAGACCTGCCCGCTCGACGGCGACTGGCCCGGCGGCAGCGCGGGGGACCGGCGGCGCCTGGCCGCGCTGCTGCGCCCGGCACCGAATGCGGGCGGCTCTGCAGGGTCCGTGACGCTGGTCGACAGCCTCCTGGCCTGCGGGGCGCCCGCCGAGCTGGAGGCGGCCGCGGCCGCCGGGCAGCCGGCCTGGATCCTGCTTCACATGCCCCTGCCGGACCATCCCGAGCGTGAACGCCGGGCGCTGCGGGCCGCGGCCGGGGTCATCTGCACAAGCCGCTCGGCCGCGGCGGGCATCGGCGCCCGGCACGGCCTCGATAATTTGCTTGTCGCCCTGCCGGGTAGTGTGCCGGCCCCGTTGGCGGCGGGAAGCCTGGCCGCCGGCAACGGCGTGCCGCACTTCATCGCCGTCGCCGCGCTGCTGCCGAACAAGGACCAGGCGCTCCTGCTGGACGCGCTCTCCCTGTTCACGGACCTGCCTTGGACGGCGTCCCTCATCGGCTCGGACACCGCCCACCCGGCTTACGCCGCGCAGCTCCGGAACTCGGTGGGACGTCAGGGCCTGGCCGGGCGGGTCAGCATCCCGGGCGAGCTCCGGGGTCCGGCGCTGGATGCTGCGTGGGACGCGGCCGATCTCAGCCTGCTGATTTCCCGAGCCGAAACCTACGGGCTGGTGGTCACCGAATCGCTGGCCCGCGGCATTCCCGTGGTGGTGCGCGGCGGCACCGGAGCCGTCGAGGCCCTCGCCGCCGGCAGCCTGCCCGGCACGCCGGTACCGGGCAGCCGGCCGGTGCCCACCAGGCAGCAACCGGACGTGCCGGCGCCGGATTCGCAGCTGCCGGGCGCCGCCGTCGAACTCGGAACAGACCCCGCCCCGCTGGCGGACGTGCTCCGCCGCTGGCTGGCCGACGCCGGACTCAGGGACCGCTGGCGGGACGCTGCGGCTGCCGCCCGGGACCGGCTGCCCGGCTGGGACGCCACCGCCCGGACCGTTCTGGAGATCCTCTCCATGGAAAGTGAGGCAACTCCGGCAGCTGCGGAGTCGCCGGAAAACCGTCAACCCCGGAACAGGACGGCGCGGGTTGATACGGCTTCTTGATACCGCTGACAGTGAAGCTGTTGGAGAATGAGCCCATGAGCACCCAGCCTGTCGCCACGCAATCGCCGTCGGTAGAAGAGCCCGTCAACATGCCGGAGCCGCAGAGCCTGACCCCGGAGCGGCTCCGGGCGTGGGCCTGGCACCGGCAGGGCCTGGACGGCTCGCTGGCCGGCTGCACGGCGGAGCAGGTGTTCGCCCGGGCGGGCTGGGCCCGCTCCGTGGGCGGCGCCAATCCGTACCTCACGCTGTTCGCCCGCGCCGGCATCCGCCGCGAACAGGTGGACGCGGACGTCCTTGCCCACCGGATCCTCGAACTTCCCGTCGCGCGCGGCTGCACCTACGTCCTGGGTCGGGAGGACTTCGCCTGGGCGCTGAAGCTGGGCAAGGACGCCGCCGAGGCCGTGCGGGTGCTCGGCCGGCTTGGCGTTGACCGGGGCGAAATCACGCTCCTGGAGGATCAGGTGCTGCACGTGCTCGCCGAGGCGGAGGGACCTATGGATCCGCGCCAGCTAAAGGAGGAACTGGGCGACTCGGTGCGGAACCTCGGTGAGGAAGGCAAGAAGAAGGGCGCCGCCACCACGCTGCCCACGGCGCTCGGGATCCTGCAGTCGCAGGGCAAGATCCGCCGCGTTCCAGCCAACGGGCGCCTGGACCAGCAGCGCTACGCCTACGAGCCCTGGGACCTGGCGCCCAGCGGCATCGACGACGACGCCGTGCGCACCGAGCTGATCCGACGCTACCTGGGCTGGACCGGGGGAGCCACGCTCAAGCAATCGCAGTGGTTCACCGGGTTCACGGTGGCGCAAAGCAAGGCGGCGCTCGCCGCCGTCGGCGCCGTCGAGGTGCCCACCGCCCTGACGACCGATCAGACCGCCGCCGGGGGTGACGCGCTGTGGATGCTGCCCGACGACGTCGGCCGCCTCGCCTCCTTCGACGCGCCGGCGGAAGAACAGATCCAGCTGCTCGCCGGAACGGATTCCCTGTTCCTGCTGCGCCGCAACGCCGCGGACCTGCTCGCGGAGGAGGACCAGCACAGGCCTGCGCTGGGATCGCTCGCGCTGCAAGCCGATCTCCCGGACCACCCGATCCTGGACCGCGGCCGGATCATCGGACTCTGGCAGTACGAACCGGCCAACGAACGGATCGTGCCCTGGCTGTTCCATGGCCCCACGCCCGCCGTGACGCAGCGGATCGTCGAGGTGGAGGCCTGGATCCGCGAGGACCTCGGGGATTTCCGGGCCTTCAGCCTGGATTCACCGGCTTCCCGGCAGAAGCGGATCGATGCGCTCGCGGCATCTGCAGAAACCCCCGCGGCAGCGTCTACTTCCGGCGGAGCCAGGTAGCCGGGAACGGATCAGGCGCGGTGCCCGGCGAAGAAGTCCCGCAGCAGCGCGGCGCACTCCTGCTCCCGGACGCCGGCAAACACTTCCACCCAGTGGTTGAGCCGGCGCTCGCGGAGAATGTCGAACACCGAACCCGCGGCGCCGGCCTTCTCATCCCAGGCGCCGAAGACCACCCGCGGAATCCTGGCGAGGACGATCGCTCCGGCGCACATCGCGCAGGGCTCCAGGGTGACCACCAGAGTGCAGTCCTCCAGCCGCCAGCCGTCGTCGCCCTTGCCTTCCTGGGCCCGGCTCGCCCGCAACCGCGCGGCGGCCTCCCGGATGGCGACCATTTCGGCGTGGGCCGTGGGGTCCCCGAGCGCCTCGCGTTCGTTTCGCCCGGCGCCCAGCACGGAACCGTCCGGTCCGATCACGACGGCGCCGATCGGCACGTCCGCGGTGGCCAGGGCATTCCGGGCCTCCGCCAGGGCAAGGCTCATCCATTGGGCATGGCGGGGCTCAGCGGCAGTCATGGGTCAATGATAGTTTCGATCCTAAGCATGCTGTGCAGCTCCGCTGTGCAGCCACAAGTAGTCGGGAGACGGCCGTGACCACACCAACAGAGAACTGGTTGGCGCGGCGCTGGGGCAAATGGGTGGTGCCCTACGCGGCCCTGTGGATCACCATGCTGATCGGCGGCGTGGTGGTGGTGATCCTGGCGCTGGTGACGGCCGAGGTCTACGACAACGTGGTGGACGACGCCGGTCTTGCGAACTTGGACAGGCCGACGCTGGCGTTCATGGAGCAGCTGCGCAGCCCTGGCCTGGACGCCTTTGTCACCGGGTTCACAAATATCGGCGGCGGCATCGGGATGCCCATCCTGGGCAGCATCCTGACAGCGCTGCTGATCTACAAGTCCCGGAGCTGGCGGCCGCTGATCCTGATCGGCGGCGCTGCCGCCGTGTCGGTGACTGCCACAGCCCTGGGCAAGAAAATGATCGGCCGCGCCCGCCCGGACCATGCCGACGCGGTGCCACCCTACGAGACCTCGCCGTCGTTCCCGAGCGGCCACACGCTCAACACCACGGTGGTGATCGCCCTCGTGGTGTACCTGGCCTGCCTGGAGATCAAACGGACCAGCGCCCGGATCGCCCTGATCGCCGCCGGTGTGATCTTCATCGTCGCGATGGGCCTGAGCCGGGTCTATCTGGGCCATCACTGGATGACCGACGTGATCGTCGGGTGGGTCATCGGGCTGGCCTGGGTGGGGATTGTGATCCTGGCCCACAGGTTCTTCCATGTGCTGCGACGCCGCGAACACGCAGGGGCCGCGCCGACCTTCGGGCATCCCGCCCACCTGCGGTCCAGTGCCGCCGGCGGCGCCGCCGGCAGTGCCGGCGGCCCTGCAGGCGGACCTGCTCCAGCGGACGCGAACGACGCCGAACCCCCCGGCCCCGCGGGACGGTCCTCCGCATCCGGGTGATAGTTTTGACCCATGCGCACTCTCGTTGTGGACCACCCGCTGGTCGCCCATAAGCTCACCGTTCTGCGGGACAGGAACACCCCGTCCCCGGTCTTCCGCCAGCTCACCGAGGAGCTTGTGACGCTCCTCGCCTACGAGGCTACGCGCGACGTCCGCACGGAACCGGTGACCATCGAGACGCCGGTCAGCACCACCATCGGCACCGCCTTCACCAAGCCGACCCCGCTGGTGGTCCCGATTCTCCGGGCCGGGCTGGGCATGCTCGAGGGCATGACTAAGCTGGTCCCCACCGCCGAGGTCGGCTTCCTGGGCATGGCCCGTGACGAAGAGACCCTGGACATCATCACGTACGCCGAGCGTCTCCCGGAAGACCTCACGGACCGGCAGATCTTCGTCCTGGATCCCATGCTGGCCACCGGCGGAACCCTGCGCGAGGCCATCAAGTTCCTCTTCAAACGCGGCGCCTCCGACGTCACGTGCATCTGCCTCCTGGCCGCCCCCGAGGGCCTGGCCAAGCTGGAGGAAGAGCTCTCCGACGCCAACGTGACGATCGTCCTGGCCTCCATCGACGAGAAGCTCAACGAGAAGTCCTACATCGTGCCCGGCCTGGGCGACGCCGGAGACCGCCTGTACGGCATCGCCGGCTAGGGGCAGTCCCCGCACGGGTCCGCTCCTCCTGCCAGTGACCGCGATCCCTTCCGCATTGCCGCGGTCCGCGCTAGCCTGTGCGGCATGGATTGGAAACTTGAACTGGTGTTCGTCCCGGTGTCCGATGTGGACCGGGCCAAGGATTTCTATGTCAACAAGGTGGGCTTCAACGCCGACTACGACGAGCGGCCCATGGAGGGGATCCGGTTCGTCCAGCTGACGCCGCCGGGCTCCGGCTGCTCGATTGCCATCGGCGAGGGCCTCAACGACGCCCCACCCGGTACGGCGCCGAGCCTCCAGCTGGTGGTCAGCGACATCCAGGCCGCGCACAAGCAGCTCAAGGACAACGGCGTGGATGTCAGCGACGTCGAGATCGAGGACTGGGGACACTTCGTCCACTTCGCCGACCCCGACGGCAACAAGTGGGCGGTGCAGTACATCCCCAGCCGGCCGAACGGCTGATCCCGCCCGGCTGCGTGGCAGCTTCCCGACATCCGTGAAGTGGTCCTTTCGTGACGCCTGCCCGGAGGGTGGGGAGGGGCCATAAGGCAGGATGGAACCATGAGCTTTCCATCCCATGCCAGCACGACGACCCTGACCGCGCGTGCCGTCCTGTTCGACATGGACGGCACGCTGGTCGACTCCACCAGCATCGTGGAGCAGGTCTGGACCACTTTCGCGGACCGCTACGGCCTGGATATCGGCGAGATCCTGCGCACCTCCCATGGGGTCCAGGCCATGGACACGGTCCGCAGGTTCGCCCCGGCCGGGTCCGACATCCAGGCCCTCGCGGCCGAGCTCGGCCGGATGGAGCTCGCCGAGACCCGCGGCATTGTTCCGGTGCCGGGTGCCCTGGAGCTGCTGGCCAGCCTCCCGACGGATGCCGTGGCGCTGGTGACGTCAGCTTCACGGGACCTGGCCGGGGTCCGGATGGCGGCCGCGGGCATCGGCATCCCGGCTGCCTCGGTCACCTCCGAGGACGTCTCGCGGGGCAAACCCCACCCGGAGGGATACCTCCGGGCCGCCGCCCTGCTGGGTGTGGACCCGGCCGACGCCGTGGTGTTCGAGGACGCCCCGGCCGGGATTGCCGCCGGAATCGCCGCCGGCATCCCGACTGTTGCGGTGGGACCGAACGCCGGCGAACTTCCCGACGGCGTGCTCCACATTCCCGACTACTCTGGGGTTTCCGTGACCACGCACATCACCGCCGACGGCCTGCGCACCCTGTCCTTCACGTTCTAGGCCACCGGCGCCTGGCCGGCCGGCTTACCCTGCCAGCAGGTACACGGTGGTCCCGCCCACGGTTTGGGCGGTGAAATTGGCCTGCACCCAGGCGGCGATCTGGGCGGCGTCATCGGATCCGGATTCGCCCTGCATCATGCGCCCTGCGATGAAGTAGTGGATCTTCCCGTCGGCCACGTACTGCTGGAACTGTGCCAGCGTTGGCGCCGGGTCCGTTCCGTTGAACCCTCCCACGGCCATCACCGGGAGCTGGGTGGCCAGCTGGTAGCCGGCGGCGTTGTTGGACCCGACGACGGCGGCGGCCCACGTGTACGTGCCGGCGTCCGTCTGCAGCGCGGTCACGAGGGCCGAGGACGGCGTGCTCGCCCCAAGCAGGCCGCCCATTCCACCTGCCCCGCCCGCACCCTGGCCGCGGCCGACGCCGACAGCGTTAGTGGCGTTGCCGGTGGCCGCAGTTGCACCGCCGAAGGCCGGCGGCAGCCCGGCCCCGCCCCGGCCGGACACGGCCGGTCCGGCGCTGACGATCGAGCCGCTGTGGGCGGTGGCGGCGGTGGACAGCGAGTACGCCAGCGGCCCGGCGAGGGCGGCGACGACGGCGAGCCCCGCCGTCGTCCGCGCCATGACCGCAGACGCCCGCTTGACCGGTCCACTGGCTTCCTTGAGCCCCGGGGCCGCGGCGCCCAGCACCAGGCCGGCGGCGGTGAGGGAGCCCAGGAGCACCACCCAGCGCAGCCACGGCACGAACGTCGCCGTGCGGCCGAGGAGCTCGGAGGCCATGGCCCCGGCCGCCACGATCGCGACGGCGAGGACGGCGGCGGCCACGGGCTGGTCCCGCCGCTGCCAGAGCAGGACGCCGCCGAGTCCGGCGAGCCCGGCGACCCCCGGGGCCAGGGCCACCATGTAGTACGGGTGGATGATCCCGGCCATGAAGCTGAACGTCAGGCCCGTGACGGCAACCCAGGAGCCCCAGATGATCACCGAGGCCCGTACCGCGTCGGTGCGTGGAGCGCGGCGGCCCAGCCAGAGCAGCCCCGCTCCGAGCAGCAGTACCGAGGGCAGCAGCCAGGCGATCTGGCCGCCGAACTCGCTGTTGAAGAGCCGGAACAGCCCGGGCGTGCCCCAGCCGTTGCCGCCGCCCGCACTGCCGGTTTCCTCGCCGTTCAGCCGGCCCAGGCCGTTGTAGCCGAGGGTCAGTTCCAGGATGGAGTTGTTCTGCGAGCCGCCGATGTACGGCCGGTTCGCGGCGGGAATGAGTTCGACGGCGGCCAGCCACCACCCGGCCGCGACGGCCATCGCGGCGCCCGCGGAGAGCAGGTGGAGGATCCGTTTCCCGGCCGCGGCCGGCGCCGCGAGCAGGTAAGCCAAAGCGAAGCCGGGGACAACCAGCAGGACCTGCAACTGCTTGGTGAGGAATCCGAAGCCCAGGAGCGCCCCGGCGAACAGGAGCCAGCGCAGCCGCGCATCCTGGATGGAGCGCAGCACGGCGTAGGCGGCCGCGGTCATCAGCAGCACCAGCAACGCATCGGGGTTGTTGAACCGGAACATCAGCACGGCCACCGGTGTCAGGGCCATGACCGCACCGGCCAGGAGCCCTGCACGGTGGGCCAGCCGGGCGTCGGCCGTGGCGGGCGCCGCGGCCCGGCGCACGGCCAGATAGACGAGCCAGACCGTACCGACCCCCATGAGCGCCTGCGGGACCAGGACGCTCCAAGAACTCAGCCCGAAGATCCGCGCGGACAGCCCCATCACCCACAGCGAGGCCGGCGGCTTGTCCACGGTGATGGCGTTGGCGGCGTCGGACGAACCGAAGAACCAGGCCGTCCAGTCCTGAGACCCGGCCTGTGCCGCCGCGGAGTAGAACGCGTTCGCCCAGCCGGAGGCGCCGAGGTTCCACACGTACAGCACGGCCGTGGCCAGGAGCAGGGCCGCGACCTCCAGCCGGTGCCGCTGCAGCGCCCGGGCGCCCCGGAGGGGCCGCGCGCAACCGGCCGGGGGCCCAAGTCGCCTGGGACGGTCCGGAACTCGGGGCTGCGGCGGGCCCGGCGTGCGGGCCGGTGCCAGGCCGGGGCGGGGGCTCAGGGTGTCAGTCATGGTGGCCTAGGCTCCCAGCTTGTACACGGTGGAGTTGCCCACGGTCTGGGCCTGGTAGTTGGCCGCGACCCAGGTGGCGACCTCGGAGTTGCCCCCGCGGCCTCCGCCCATGCCGCCCATGCCGCCGGAGATGAAGTAGCCGATCTCGCCGCGGTCCACCATCGCCTGGAACTGCGCAAGGGTGGGGTAGGGGTCGCCGCCGTTCCAGCCGCCGAGGGCGATCACGCTGGTGCCGGTGGCGAGTTCCAGGCTGGCGGCCTGGGTGGCGCCGGAGACAATCGCGGACCACTTGGCGTTGGAGGACTGCAGCAGCGCTGTCAGCTCTGCCGAGGCTGTTTCCCCGCCGGGGCCGCCGGCGGCTAAGCCGCCCGTGCTGCCGCTGGTGCTGCTGCCAGTGCTGCTACCGGTGCCGTCACGGCCGGTCCTGCCTGCCGCCCCGAAGCCGCCGCCCATCGCGGAGGCGGTGGGCCCGGAGGTGGGGATCGAACCGGAATGCGGCTGGGCCACGGTGGCCAGCGTCCACGCGGTGCTCCCGAGCCCGCCGGCGAGCAGGGCCAGGATCACGACGCCGGCCGTGGCGGCCTTGCGGAACCGTGCCGGAAGGCCGGCCAGGCTGTCCACCCGCAGGAGCAGCGCGGCGGCGGCGAGGACGCCAAGGACCACCACGATCACCCGCAGACCGGGAAGCCAGGCCGGGTCGCGGCCCAGGAGCACCGCGGACCAGACCGAGGTGGCCAGAACTGTCACAGCCAGGACAATCCGGGCGGGCCAGTAGGCCCTGCCCCGCCACAGTTCGAGGGAGCCGATGCCCGCCAGGGCCGCAATCGCGGGGGCCAGGGCCACGGCGTAGTACGGATGCACGGTGCCGCTCATGAAGCTGAAGATTCCGGCGGTGATTACCAGCCAACCGCCCCACAGCAGGAGCGCCGCCCGGGTCTTTGAGGTCCGGGCCTCACGCCGCGTGAACCAGAGGCCGGCGACCAGCAGGATCAGGGCTGCCGGCAGCAGCCAGGACACCTCGCCGCCAAAACTGGTCCCAAACATGCGGGTGATCCCGGCCGTGCCGCCGAAGCCCACGTTGCCGTTGCCCCCCGGGCCGCCGGCATTGCCTCCGGGCATTCCCCCGCCGGAACCGGTGATCCGGCCCAGGCCGTTGTAGCCGAACGTGAGTTCCAGGAAGCTGTTGGTCTCCGAGCCTGCCATGTAGGGGCGGATCGAGGTCGGGGTCAATTGGAACAGGGCAATGTAGCTTCCGGCCACCACCACAATGCCTGCGCCGGCGCCCAGCAGGTGCAGGAGCCGGCGGCCGAGTGTAGTGGGCGCCGCCCACAGGTAGGCCAAGGCCAGCCCGGGAACGATCAGGAAGCCCTGCAGCATCTTGGACAGGAAGGCCAGGCCGATCACCGCGCCAGCCGCGGCAAGCCACTTCCAGCCGGGCTTCTCGATGGCGCGCGTGGTGAGGTAGGCGGCCAGCACCAGGCACATGGTCAGCATGGCGTCCGGGTTGTTGAACCGGAACATCAGGGCCGCCACCGGGGTCAGCGCCAGGGCGCCGCCGGCGAGCAGGCCCGCGGCCGGTCCGGACACCCGCTTGACGGTCAGGTACAGAAGGCCGACGGCGGCCACGCCCATGAGTGCCTGGGGAATGAGCATGCTCAGTGCCGAGAACCCGAAGATCCGTCCCGCCAGGGCCGGGATCCAGAGAGCCGCTGGCGGTTTGTCTACCGTGATGGCATTGCCGGGGTCGAGGGAGCCGAAGAGCAGCGCGGTCCAGTCCTTGGTCCCGGCCTGGATTGCTGCGGCGTAAAAGGAGTTGGCGTAGCCGGTGGCTTCCAGGTTCCACAGGTACAAGGCCGCGGTGACCACCAGCAGCAGCGCCGCCGAGGGCCGGACCCAGCGGGGCTGCCGGCCGAACAACAGGCGGTCCCGGCTGCTAAGGGGTGCGGGCGGGTTGGGTGGCGCGCCGGCGTCCTCGGATGCCGGGACGGTCGTTTCCGGGTCCAGGGGCGGGCTGCCGGCCGGTGAACCGGCACGGGAGCCGGCGGTGGGGCTGATGGTTGCCGTCATTTACTTGGCCTTTTCTGTGCGGGTTCTGTATGGGGGAGGGAAGCCTCGGGGGCGGCGGGCACCGGAGCGGTGCCGGGGACGATGGGCTCCGCAACGGTGATGGCGGCGTCCGGCGCCGGGACGGTGTTAGTCCGCCGGGGGTGGAAGACCACCAGCCGGAAGAGCAGGAATTTCACGGCAGTGGCGGCCAGATTGGCGGCGGTGACCGTAAGCAGTTCGAGCCAGCGGTCCGGTGTGGCTCCTGACGTGGCGTGAACCAGGGCGAGGGCGCCCGAGGTCAGGGCCAACCCGATCCCGAAGACCAGCAGCCCCTCGAAGTGATGGCGGGCGGCCTGACTGCCGCCCTGGATGCCGAACGTGAAGCGCCGGTTGGCCGCGGTGTTGGCCACGGCGGTGGTGAGCAGCGCGAGGAAGTTTGCCAGCTGCGGGTCCATGAATTGTCGGCAGAGCAGGAAGATTGCCAGGTACGCCAGGGTGGAGGCCACCCCGATGCTGCCGAAGCGGACCAGCTGCCCGAAGAGGCTTCCGCCGGGGCTTTGTTCCTGGAACCGCGAGGACGCCGGCAGCGGTCCGCGGGCCAGTGCGGCGCGCAGTTCGGGAACCGGGATCCGGCCCGAAACCAGGTCCCGGCTCAACCGTGCCATGCCGCGCAGGTCCGCGAGGGCGGTCTGGACGATGTCCACGCTGGAATCGGGGTCGTCGGTCCAGTCCACCGGGACTTCGTGGACGCGCAGGCCGCACTTTTCTGCCAGCACCAGCAGCTCGGTGTCGAAGAACCAGGCGTTGTCCAGGGTGTGGGGGAGCAGTTGCCGGGCCACGTCCGCCCGGATCGCCTTGAACCCGCACTGGGCGTCGCTGAAGTGGGCCCCCATGAGGGACTGCAGCAGGAAGTTGTAGCTGCGCGAGATGAACTCCCGCTTGGGTCCGCGGACCACGCGTGAGTTGCGGGTCAGCCGGGTGCCGATCGCCAGATCGGAGTGCCCCGAAATGAGCGGGGCGAGCAGGGGGCCGAGGGCCGCCAGGTCCGTGGAAAGGTCCACGTCCATGTAGGCCAGGACCGGCGACGGCGAGGAGAGCCAAACTTTGCGAAGCGCGTTTCCCCGGCCCTTTTCAGCCATGTGGACCACCATCACTTCGCGCAACTCGCGGGCCACGCGCTCCGCGGTCTTGAGGGTTCCGTCGGTGCTGGCGTTGTCCGCCACAGTGATCCGGAAAGAGTGCGGGAAGGCGCCGATAAGGTACGCGTGGAGCCGGCGCAGGCACGCTTCAAGGTCCCGCTCCTCGTTGAAGACCGGAATCGTGACGTCCAGCAACGGTGTGCTGCCGCGTGTGTCAATGGGTGCGCGCCGGCCGCCGGGGCCGGTAAGCGCTCCGGCGAACGGTCCCGGGGCCGGCGCATCGGCCACGGTCAGGCCCGACGATGCGGGCCCGGACGATGCAGGCCCCGACGGCTCAAGTCCGGACGGGGAGGGCGGGGCCGCCGGACCGGCCGGCGTCGCCGTGGAACGGGACAGGGTTCCTGTGGCCTGGTCTGTGAATGTCATGGCTCAACTTTCGCGCCGGCCCATATGAGGGCTTTAGGGCCAAGCTGTGCGGGGGCTGTGGAAGTCCGGCGCCAGGCCGGCCGGCCAAAATCGTACCGGCCGCGGACGCACAGGAGGCCCCGGATCCACGTGGATCCGGGGCCTCAACCACCCTCGCCGGGCGGTCCGGCTAGTGCCGGTTTAGTACCAGTTGTGTGCGTAGTGGAAGTTCAGCGCGCCGCAGGGGGAGCCGTAGCGTTCCTTGACGTAGTTCAGGCCCCAATTGATCTGGGTCCGGTAGTTGGTCATGTAGTCGGCACCGGCGCTCGCCATCTTCGAGGCGGGCAGGGACTGAACCACTCCGTAGGCGCCGCTGCTGGCGTTGGTGGCGGTGGTCTTCCAGTCCGATTCCTTGGTCCAGAGCTTCTGCAGGCACTGCATCTCACCAGGGGCCCAGCCATAGCTGCCCAGCTGGGACGCGGCGTACGCCTGGGCTCCGGCGGGGTCGTCGACAGCAACCGGTGCGGGGGCGGGAACAGCTGCCGGTGCCGGTGCCGATGCGGGAGCGGGGGCCGGTGCAGGAGCGGCTGCGGGAGCCGGTGCCGGTGCGGGAGCGGCCGCGGGAGCCGGGGCCGGTGCGGGCGCAGCAGCAACCGGGGCGGCCGGGGGCTCGGCGGCCTTGACTTCCGAGAGCGTGGGTGCCACGTTTTTTTCCGCCGGAGCGGCGATCTGGACTCGTTCGAAGTTGAGCTTGGCCAGCGGATCGGCGCTCGTGGCCGTTTGGCTGCCCGCAGCATTCGTGTGAGTGCCCGGCTCCGCCGCCTGGCTGGCGGCGCCGCCTCCCACCAGCAGGGCGCAAGCGGCGGTTACGACGGCGGCGCGGCGTGCAGTGATGCCGAGTCCGGTAGTCAGCTTGGACAGGGCGGATGCCTGCGTGGCTGGTTCGGCGCGGTGGCGCGACTTGGTGGAGCGGAAATGGGAATCGCCGTCAGGGCGCGTTTGTACCTGGAGTTCAGTCATGATGGGCCTCTCAACGCCGGCGGAGTTAGCTGTCGGGTTCGGATGAGGTCATCCGGCCGCACGGAAAATCACGTGTCGGCTTCACCCCGAGGGCGCATGAATGCAGAATGCCCGGGAACTCTGGGTCCCCCGCCTCTGCCTGGTCCAGCGGAATCCGGGAAGCGGCAGAGTTTGGCGTCCGTCCGGATATGCGGCACCAATGGAGGCCGCACCACAACGACGCTACAGGACCTCGGCGCTTAAGTCACATTTTGGTAACAGGAGTCACAGCGGGCGGGGTGTCGGCTTGCGCAGGAACATTGCGCGGGTCGGCGGTGAATCCTGCTGGGCCTACAACGACGGCGGCGCCGCGGGCAGCCGCACCGCAAACTCCGTGCGGCCGGGCCGGGAGGTGACTTCAACGGTGCCCCCGTGGGCCTCCACAATCGACTGGACAATGGACAAGCCCAGACCGCTCGTGCCCTCCGAGGTCGGGGCGTGAGCAGCTGCCCCGGCACTGCCACGGCTGCCGGAAGGAGTACCGGAAACGGCCCCGGAAGCCGGGCGGACGGCGGGCCCGGACCTGGCCCCCGCCGTCGCAGCGACCGGTGTGTTGGCGGGGCTGGCGGTGGGATTGGTGCGCGCGGCGTCGGCCCGTGCGAACCGGGCGAAGACCCGGCCGATGAATTCCGGGGCGATGCCGCTGCCGTTGTCCGTCACGGTAACCACGGCGCTTCCATCCGCCGAACGCATCACGCCCGTGACCACCGTGGTCCCGGGGTCCGTGTGCTTGCGCGCATTGGACAGGAGGTTGGCGAGGACCTGGTGAAGCTGGGTCGCATCGCCGCGGACCACCACGGGCTCCTCCGGAAGTTCCAGCTGCCAGACGCGGTCCGGGGCCATGACTTTCTCATCGCTCACCGTCTCAATGGCCAGCTGCGTGAGGTCGACGTCGCTGACCTTCAGCGGCTGTCCCTCGTCCAGGCGCGCCAGTAAAAGCAGGTCCTCAACCAGGGTGGTCATGCGTTCGGACTGGCTTTGCACGCGGGCGAGGGACCTCTCGCCGTCGGCGGTGAAGTGCTCTGTCATCCGCATCAGCTCGGTGTAGCCGCGGATAGCCGTCAGCGGCGTGCGGAGTTCATGCGAGGCATCGGCGACAAACTGCCGCACCTTCATCTCGCTCTCCTGCCGCGCCTCCAGGGCGTTGGAGACGTTGTCCAGCATCTGGTTCAGCGCATAGCCCACGCTGCCCACCTCCGTGCCCTGGTGGGCGGCCGACGCCGGGACGCGCACCCCGAGCGCCACCTCACCTGCGTCCAGCGGCAGGCGGGAGACCTTGGTGGCGACCTCGGAGAGTTGTTCCAGCGGCTTCATGGTCCGCCGGATCAGGGCCGTGCCGGCCAGGCCGATCAGCACGAGTCCGCCTGCGGAGACCACCACCATGGTCCAGACCAGCGAGGCCAGGGTGCTTTGCTTTTCGGCCAGCGGAAGCCCGGTGACAATCACGTCGCCATAAGGTGTGCGGACGGCGGTGAGCCGGTAGGCGCCGACCGTGAGGTTGCGATCCACGGGCACGCCGTTGGGGGTCAATGCCAGGAGGACCGCGTTGTCCTCTGGGGAGAGGCTCTTGCGGGTGGCGTCTCCGGCCAGGAACCCGGGGTTGCTGACCTCGCCGTCCTGTATGCGGGCGTTGAGCGTCCCGATGCCCTGGCCCCGGGCATCGAGAGGGTCGGGGCGGCCGCCGGCGGTGCCGGGCAGGGGCCGGCCGAACTCGCTGGACCGGTGCGAAGCATTGCTGAGCTGGTCATCGAGCTGCCGGGTCAGGAACAGGTCCATGGAGGCGTAGCTGAACAGTCCCACGGCGCCGCAGATGGCGACCAGCAGCGCCATGGCAACCAGGACCAGCCGGGTGCGCAAATGCCAGGTGGACGGGTTGCGCCAGTCGCGTCCGGGGACGCGGGTCATGCCGGAAAGGGTGGGCACGGATCAGTCCGCCGGTTTCAGGACGTAGCCGGCGCCGCGCACCGTGTGGATCATGGGAGCGTGGTTGGCGTCGACCTTCTTGCGGAGGTAGGAAATGTACAGTTCCACGATGTTGGCCTGCCCGCCGAAGTCGTAATCCCACACCCGGTCCAGGATCTGGGCTTTGCTGATGACCCTTTTGGGGTTTTCCATGAGGTAGCGCAGCAGCTCGAACTGCGTGGCGGTCAGGTGCAGTTCCTCCCCGGCCCGGGTGACTTCGCGGGTGTCGACATTGAGCACCAGGTCGCCCACCACCAGCTCGGCGGTGTCCATGGCGGCCACGCCGGAGCGCTGGACCAGCCGGTGCAGGCGCAGCAGGACCTCTTCCATGCTGAACGGCTTGGTGACGTAGTCATCGCCGCCGGCCGCCAGGCCGGTGATACGGTCCTGGACGGCGTCCTTCGCCGTGAGGAACAGCGCCGGCACCTCCGGCGCGAACGCGCGGATCCTGCTCAGCAGCTCGACGCCGTCGAACCCGGGCAGCATCACGTCCAGCACCAGTACATCGGGGCGGAACTCCTTTGCGAGACGGACCGCGGAGGGTCCATCTTCCGCCACGGCCACTGACCAGCCGGCCATCCGCAGCCCCATGCTCATGAGCTCGGAGAGGCTGGGCTCGTCATCCACCACGAGGGCGCGGATGGGTGAGCCGTCCGGGTGCGTGAGCTGGGGAAGGTTGTTGGTCATGGAGTGCGAAGTGGCCATGGGACAACTCTCCGATCTGCCGGTTAGGTGGGGCTTTGGGGACCCTGTGCGGCACCTGTGAATCCCAGCCTAGCGAGCTGGAAGCCTTTCCGGGGGACCGAGCGGGCCGCTGCGGCAGCACCGAAGATGTCCGTTCGTTGCCCTGCCCAAGGTCACAGGCCCGGCTGTCGGCCTGCACAGCCCAGGCACAGGATCGCTCAGCACGCTGGGGTGAACACCGATCCGCACCACAAAGGAGAAACACGATGAGCGGTCAGCATCCCGGAGCCGGTTCCGGACCAGCCCCAGAACCCACCCCCGGCAACGCTGCGACGCCCGCACCTGTGACCACGCCCGCGGACGCAGGACAGCTTGGCGCCGCACCGCAGGCTGGCGGGCACTACGACGGCGCGCCGCAGGCGGCCGGCCAGTACGACGGCGGCCGGCCCGTCGGCGGGCAGCCGGCGGCGGACACCGCCCCCGGCTGGGGCGCGCCCCAGATCTCGCAAGTTCCGGCTTCGGCGCCGGGGTGGGGTATGCCGCGGCAGGAACATACGGCGCCCACGGGTGCAACAGGCTGGGGTGCGCCGCGGGCGGGCACCAAGACCGCTCCGGCGGCAAGCCCCTGGACGCTCAAGCGCGGGCTCGTCGTCGCCGGTGCCGCAGCGGTCCTGGCAGTCGGTGCAGGTGCCGGGGTCTATGCCCTGACCTCAACTTCGGCCGCGGCCAACGGGACGGCAGGCGCCGCGGGCGGGGCCGGTGGGGCTGCGGGCGGCCAGGGTTTCGCACCCGGCATGCCTGGCTCGGCGCAAGGCGGCGCCGCGGCAGGCGGAATGCCGGGGCAAGGCGGTCCCGGCAACTTCGCCGCCGGCGGGATGGGCGGACTCTCCTCGGCAGTGCATGCCGAATACGTCGTGCTGCAAGGAACCGAGTACACCACCATGGCCGAGCAGTTGGGCATTGTGAGCGAGGTCAGCTCGTCCTCCGTCACGGTCAAGAGCAGTGACGGGTTCACTCGCAGCTATGCCCTGGGCAGCGATGTGGTGGTGAGTAATCTGCAACAGCGGCGCCAGCAGGCCGGCGGTACGGGCACCCAGCTGAGCGTGGCGGACATTGTTGCAGGCGGCACAGTGCGGATCGTGGCGGCGAAGGACGGCTCCGGCTACACGGCAACGTCCGTCATGGTTGTCGCGGCGACCGCCACTGGCCAGTCCAACTGACCCCGCCGAAGCCGACTGACCCGCCGAATCCGACTTTGCCGCCCCGCCAGGCGGCACTGTCGGCATGACCACTCCGTGGACCGCCCCGCTGGGAACGGCGGGAACGCTCCGTTTTGCCGATTTGCCGTGCTGTGAATCTTTTCGGCTGTCCGGCTATTGAGGTCGAATAATCTTCGGTGAAATTTGTCTTCGGGCTCCTGGGTGAGAAAAACGCTTGTTATTTTATTCCCGGGGCAGAATTGTGACTTGCGCTACAATTCCTCGATCTGTCTCACTATGTGGAACCTGCGGTCCATTGTTACTTGCACGTTCGCATTGTTACGTTGCACACTTCAATTGTGAACAAGAACTCAACAGCACCTGCAGCCGCAGCTATCTGGATCAGCACACCCGCTGGTACCGAGATGCGCTGTTGTCGAATGCACGCCTAACTTTTACACCCCTGAGAGTTTCTAGGCATTCGCCCCCCAGCCCAGAGTCGGGCGCCCCTCCCCAGTTTCATTGCGGGGAAAGAAGCATTCGAGCCGCGATGACGGCCATTCACATTGAGGTAAGCATTCCATGTCAGTTGCATCCGGATACGTCCACATCTCCGTCCGTAACGCCAGCAAGGCCGGTCAGCCCTCCGGGATCCGCCAGGGCTTTGGCGGCCGCTCCGCGTTCGCACCCGCCGGTTCCACCGGCAGCTTCCCGGCCCCCGGATATGCAGCACAGGGCTACAACCCTGACTCCTACGGCCAGCTCCGCGCCGTTCCGCCCACCCCCACCACTGCGCCCACCCCGGTGATCGCACCGGGCGCCGGCAGCCCGGTCCGTTCGGCCCCCAGCGACAACGTCGCCCGCGGCTTCGTGCTCTACATGGGGATCGACGAAGAAACCGCAGCAGCGGCCGGCACCTCGATCGCCAAACTTGCCCAGGAAATCCGGGCCTACGCCCAGTCGCTTGTTGCCGGTGCCGAAAGCTATGCGGCCGTCGCCGTTGCGCCGGCCAGCGCCCCGGGTTCCGCCCTCGACGTCGTCCGTTCGACCTTTGGTGACCCGACCGCGGGGGCCCGCCAGCGGACCGAGACCGCCCGCCTGCAGCAGCCGCAGGATCCGCGGCCCTCGGGTGTGCTGATTGATCTCGCCCGCCGTGAAGTGCACCTCGACGGCGAATCCCTGAACCTGACGTTCAAGGAATTTGAACTCCTGAACTACCTCGTGGAGAACGGCACCCGCACCGTGGGCCGCGATGAGCTCCTCGAGGGCCTGTGGCGGAACGCCGAAGAGGTCCCGAACGAGCGGACCATCGACGTCCACATCCGCCGCCTGCGGTCCAAGCTTGGCCGCCTGGCCAACACCGTGCGGACCGTCCGCGGCCAGGGCTACCGCTTCTACGAGCACCCCGAGGTCGTCGTCTGGGCCGCTCCGGAATACTCGATCTAGCTTTCTAGCCTGCGCAAAGCGTCCGTCCCTCTTGGGGCGGGCGCTTTCGCGTTTCCGAAAGCTTCAGCGGCCTTCCGCCGTGCCTTAGACACCTCCTTCGTTCCTCAGTCGGCGATGCGGCACTACGCGGAAAACCGCTTCGCTTCCGCCGACGGCTACGTTCCCCACAGTGTGGCGGGGGCTTCCGCGGGCTGGCTGACGGGCATGTGCCTCCGCGGCTGGTTGTCCTGTACGTGCCTCCGCAGCTGAGGCGGCGAGGCCGGATTTTGGGGCCGCGGCGTGGGGGGCACCGCGAAGCGGGCACGGCCCCAAATCCGGCGAAGCCGCCACCGTGGGGCGCTGTTGGACTCTGTTGCGTTTCCTGGGTCCGGCGTAGTCTCTGGTCGTTGAGCGGACTATTGGGAGGAAGAAATGTCTGTAGCGCGGATTACTACCCTGAGTGCGAACTCGAAGACCTCGTTTGATGCTGCCATCAAGGAGGGCATCGACAGGGCCAACAAAACCCTGCGCAATGTCACGGGGGCGTGGGTGAAGGAACAGAAGGTTGAAATCAGCGACGGCGCGGTCGTTGCCTGGCATGTGGTGCTGGAGGTGACCTTCGTCCTTGAAGACTGAGCCGGCCGCTGGCCGGGCGCAGTCCCGGGGACGAGGCGCCACACTAGGATTGTGGGCATGAGCGAGCATCACATCAAACGACTGGTGATCATGAGGCATGCCAAGTCCGACTGGCCCGGCGGGGTGGCCGATCACGAAAGGCCGCTTGAAGAGCGCGGCCACAAGGATGCCCCCGTCGCCGGAAAATGGCTGCTCAAACACGGTGTGGTCCCTGACTTCATCCTGTGCTCCAGCGCCCTGCGGACCCGCCAGACCTGCACCTGGGTGTGCCACGCGCTCGGGGACAAGGCGCCGACTCCCAAGCTCGAGGACGGACTGTACGCCGCGTCCGCCCTGCGCATGCTGGCGGTGATCAACCACGTCCCGGACACCGTAACCACGCTGATGGTGATAGCGCACATGCCCGGGGTGCAGGACCTCGCCATGCACCTGGCGTCCCGCGACTCCGATCACGACGCCTATATGGACGCCGCCACCCGCTATCCCACCAGCGGGCTGACCGTCCTGGAAACGGAGAAGTCCTGGGGCGAACTGGACGGGCAGGACGCCAAGCTGACCCATTTCAAGGTTCCCCGCGCAAAATAGCCGCTGGCCGGCCGCACTGGGGTGCCGGAAACCATGGCTACCGGCCTTGTTCTGCGGTTTACTGTTGCTGATTGCTGATGTGGTTTGTCCAGCGGTTATTGGGGCAGGTTAGGCAACCGGAGAAGAGGGTGAGTCAACGTGGATTCAGGGCAGCTCATAGGAATTATTGTCGGCATCGTTGTGGTGCTGGCCATTGTGGCGGTGGCAGTCATGATCAGCCGCAAGCGCAAGGTGGCCGCGGACCGGAACAAAGCTGCCGAGATGCGCGAACAGGCCAAGGCCGACGAATTCGCCGCGAGGGAACGGGAGGCCAAGGCGGCCCGTGCCGAGGCCGATGCGCAGGAGGCAGCCCTCGAGGCCGAGCGCAAGCGGAAGGAAGCCCTCAGCAGCAAGGAAGAGGCCCAAAGCGTCCGCTCCGGCGCGCAGGAACAACTGCGCAAGGCCGATGAAATCGATCCCGACGTGGTCACGTCTGAACGTGAGGGCCAGGCCGGGGAAATGCCGACCCGGGCGGACCTGCGTTCCGAGAGGACAACCGCCGGCCCGGCATCCGGCGATCAGGTTCCCCGCGAGCACATGTCCGATGAGCACATGTCCGACGAGCACATGTCCGACGAGCAGCGCAGTCGCGAGGACGTGCCCCGCACCGACACCACTCCGGGGCCGGACGTCAATCCCCGGGAAGACAGGCCGCGGAACCTCTGAGCCTCCGGGCGCCCGCGCTCAGCGGCGGGAGGTGGTCCGGGCCGGAGACTTGGCGGCAGGCGGCTTTGCCGGGGACTTGGCCGGCGCCTTTGCCGCGGGCGGCTTTCCGGAGGCCGCCCTGACCGGTTGCTTCACGGGTGACTTCACTGCTGACGAGGCTGTGGGCCGGGCTGCGGCCCGAGTAGCCGCCGGGCGTGCGGCGGTTCCCCTCGGCGTCGGACGCGAGGCGGACGGCCGCGGGCTGGCGGACCTCGTCCCCGTGCTCCGTGTGACGGGCGCCGGACGGCGCCGCGGAGCGTAGCCCGGGGCGCGCCGGCCGCGGCTCCTGCCGGGCAGGACGGTGCCGGCGAACAGCAGCAGCAAGGTGACGGCTCCGGCGGCCGCGGCGAGATAGAAGTACAAATCCGGATGCGCGGAATCAACGTGTGTGGACAGGGCATCGGGATCGGGGTTGAAGGCCAATCCCCATTGGCGCAGGAACGCGATACCGAACGCGATAAAGAGGCTGCTGCCGACTCCGCTCGCGATCAGCGTCTTGTGCCGGCGCCTGACTACCACCTCTGCCACACAGGCCACGTAGGCCGTGGCGGACGCGCCGATGAACCACACAAGCACCCATTCGTGCAGGGTGACGCCGGTCAGGACCAGGAGGGCCAGTGCGGTGATGAACGCCCCGATGGCGATCTTTCCGTTGGTACCCATGTGACGCATGTGAACAATCATGCCTGAGCGGGCGGCTGCTTCACGACGTAGCCGCGCATGGAGGACATAATTGCCGCCACACTTTGCTGCCTGGTCCGCTCCGGGTTGTACGTCTGGCGGTCCAGGCCAACCACGAAGCAGGCGCCAAAGATGGCCGTCTCCAGGCTGCCCCGGGACACGGCGGGATCCACGGGATAGACGGCGGCGACACCGTCGATGGCAGAGCCGATGACTGCGAGCAGGCGCCCCCGGAGCTCCGCGAACGTGTCCTGCCATTCACTGGGGGTCCGCCAGTTTTCGCTGACCCAGAGCCGGGCGAAGGACGGGTATTCGGCCATGAAGTCCATGGCCTGGCCGATCATCTCCTCCATCGCGGCCAGGGGATCGGCGGAGTCGTCCCGGACGCTCAGGAGCCGTGCCATGAGGATGTCCACGCCGTGGCGCAACAGCTGGGCAATCAAGTCAGACTTGCTGCCAAAGTTGTAATAAACCGTGCCCTTGGACACCCCGGCCGCCGTGGCGATCTCGTCGACCGTCACGCCCGCTGCGCCCCGCTCTCCGATCAGCTCCATGGACGCCTCGAACAGTTTCTGCTTGGTGGCGTTCGTGCGCGCGGGCCGGAGCTTTTTCTCGGCGTCCCCGGAGTCCGCCGGGCCGTCCCCGCTGTGGCTGGTGGTCATACGGCGATCTCCGGTTTCAGCGTCTTGAGGGTCCAGTATTTGTTCTTGCGGACGGCAAGGGTGGACATTGCCAGTCCCAGCAAAGTGTAGCCAACCAGTCCCAGCATGGTGGGCAGGATGATGGCCAGGTCCGCGCCGTAGATCAGGTGCCGCATGCCGCTGACCACGTAGCCCATCGGCAGGATCTGGTGCACCACGTGCAGCGGTTCGGGCGTGGTCTGCCACGGGAACGTGCCGCCCGAGGAGACCAGCTGCAACACCAGCAGGATGAGCACCACGAGCTTGCCGGGCGAGCCCAGCAGCGCCACAACGCCCTGGATGATGGCGCTGAACGCCATCGCGGCCGCCAGCATGAGGAACCACATCAGCACCGGGTGCGCGGGGTCCAATCCGAGGCCCACGTCCACCACCAGGGTCAGCAGGCTCGCCTGGACGGCGGACACCGCCAGGAACGGAAGCCAGCCGCCGGCGGCAATTTTCCAGGCCGGTGCATTGGAGGCCAGCGCGCGCTGGGTGACCGGGCGCATCGCCTGGACCAGCATGAAGACGCCGATCCACAGGGCCAGCGTGAGGAAGAACGGTGCCAGCCCGGCGCCGTAGGACCCGGCCTTGGCCTGCGAGACGTTGCTGACGGCGACGGGGTCGGCCATGACCTTCGAGAGGCTGTCCTTCTGGGCGTCGTCGGGGTTGGGGACCTTGCCGGCGCCCTTGGCGAGTTCCGCGGCGAGTGTTCCGGCGCCGTCGGAGGCCGTCGCGGCGCCGCTTTCCAGCTGCGCCGCGCCGTCGTCGAGCTTCTGCGCCCCCTGCACCAGCTTGCCGGCGCCGTCGACGGCATTCTGCTCGCCGGCGGCGAGGGCCGCCGAACCGCTGGCGAGCTGGTCCGCTCCGGCAGAGGCCTTGGCTACGGCGTTGCTGAGGGCCGGCGCGGCGCCGGCCAGTTGCGCGGCGCCGCCGCTGACGGCTGCGGAGCCGTCAGCCAGTTTCTGGACCTGGGCGGCGGCTGTCTGCAGTTTGGCTGCAGCTGCGGAAGCCGCCGCGCCAGCGGCCGGCGAAGCGGGAGGCGCAGGGGTGGCGTCGACGTCGGCCACTACCTTGTCGGCCTGCTCCTGGCTCAGGACTCCGGCGGCAACCAGGCGGCTAGTGGACGCCACGAGCCTGCTCCGCTGGGCCTGCGAGGCGGCCTGCTGCGCTGCCTGTTCGGCGGCCGCGAGCTGTCCGGGGATGGCCTGCACTGTGGTGTCGAGCGCGGTGCTGAGCGCGGCGTTGCCCGCGGCCACCTGGGCGGCACCGTCGGCCAGCTTTTGGGCGTCGGCGGGCAGGGCTGCGGTCTTGTCCTTGAGCTCGGTGAGGCCGCTGCTGAGCTGGCCGGTCCCGGCACTGAGTGAGTTGGCGCCGTCCCGGAGCTTGACCTGGCCGTTGTACAGCTCGGTGGCGCCGTTTTTGAGCTCGCCGGTGCCCTGGTGCAGGGTCACGGTGCCGTCGTGGAGCCGGGCGACGCCGTCGGCGAGCTGGCCTGCGCCGTCGGAGGCCTTGAGCATCTGCGTGTGGATGGTGCCGAATCCGGTGAGGAGTTTGTTGGCTGTCTCCTCGCCCACCTCTTTGGCGACCGTCGTGTGCACGGCGGTGGTCAGTTTGTCCACGATGGTGCTCAGCAGATAGTTGTTGGCATCGTTGGTGGTGACATTGAGCATGGCCTGGTTGGCGGCGTCGAAGCTGCTCGGGGAGATCAGGTTCTTCGAGAAGTCCTGCGGGATTTTCAGGGCGAACGCGTAGGTGCCGTTGCTGACGCCCTGGTCCGCTTCATCGGTGCTGGCTACGGTCTTCCAGTTGAAGACGTGGCCGTCCACGAGGCTTTCGGCGACCTTTCGGCCGGCCTCCAACCGGGTGCCGTCCGCGGACGTGGCGCCGCTGTCCTGGACCACCAGGGCGGCATCGATCTGGTTCAGCTTGCCGTACGGATCCCAGTTCGCGTAGAGGTACACGGCGCCGTAGAGCAGCGGAACGAGGGCCAGGGCCAGGATGGTCAGCTTGGGCAGCAGACCGCCGGTCATGCGTTTGAGCTCGGAGCGGGCCAGCCGCAGCACAGTCACTTTGCGTCCTCAGTTTCGGGTAGGAGTGATTCGGGCAGGAGGGTTTCGGATGAGTCGCCTGGGTGGGGTTCGGGCTTCGCGACGGCGTTGCCGATCACGGCGGCGGGTCCGGTCCAGCCGTCCGGGATGCGGGTGACGGTGGCGACGACGGCGAGCGGCCGGCCGGCGTCGTGCGCCAGTTCCTGCAGCCGAGGCAGCCAGTCGTCCACATCGCCGCTGTGCCGGTCGGGGGAGTCCACCACCAGGAGTTCGGTATCCGGATTGGCGAGGGCAAGTGCCGTGAGGAGCCCGGTCCGCCGGGCCGCCGGCAGCTGCTCGGTCCACAGCCCGGCGATATCGTCGAACTTGTTGAGCGTCAGCCAGGGCGTGCTGCGCAGGGCGCCCCGGTGGCGGCGCGGCACCAGGGCCAGGTCCTCCGTGACGAGGTCGCGGACGCTCAGGTGCTGTTCGGGTTCGTTGACGCCGGGGGAGTCGACCACGCTGCTGGCCTGCCGGAGCACCTTGATCCGGGCGTTTCCGTCCCAGTTCACGATTCCCGAGGAGGGCCTCATGCGTCCGCTGAGGGCCAGGGCCAGGGCCGTCCGCTGGTCCTGGCGGACACCCTCGACGAGCAGGAGTTCACCACGCGCGGCCTCCAACGAGGTGGCCGGCAGCAGGTCATCCCGCCGGCCGGTCACGGAGAGCTGTTGTACGCAGAGCAAAGCAGGCCTTTCGCAGAAACAATGTCTGTCTCAAGGCTAACTAAACTGACTGGTCAGTTCAAATAGAATGGGTCCGGTGTGATGAAACAGACGCGCCGGCGCTCCGGACCGCGGCCGCGGCCGCAGAAGCGGTGCGGGGCTGAGGTCTGGGGCTGCGGCGCCGGGTGCGTCGCGGGCCGGCTCAGAGGCCGTACTCCTCCAGCAGGCGGAGCCAGACCTCGCTGATGGTGGGATAGGAGGGCACGGCGTGCCACAGCCGGTCCAACGGCACTTCCCCCACCACGGCAATGGTGGCGGCGTGCAGGAGTTCTGCGACATCCGGGCCGGCGAACGTGGCGCCCAGCAGCACCTTGCGGTCCTCATCGATGACCAGCTGGGCCCACCCCTCATAGTGTTCGGCGTGCAGGGAGGAGCCTGCCACCTGGATCGGAAGCTCCACGGTGGAGGCCCGGAGGCCGTCCTTCTCCGCCTGGGCCAAGGTCCGGCCGACGTTCGCCAGCTCCGGGTCGGTGAACACCACATTCGGCACCGCGTGCTCGTAGGCGGTCTGGGCGAAGGCGGTCCAGGGGGCCGGTTCACCGGTGAGTTCGCCCTTGGCCCGGGCAGCAATGGCGTCGCCGGTGGCCCGGGCGCCGTATTTGCCCTGGTGGGTCAGCAGGGCACGTCCGGCGGCGTCGCCGGCCGCGTAGAGCCACGGGCTGCCGGATACCGCGTTGTCAGTTGCGCGGTGGACTAGTCCGGTGGAATCGGTGGTGAGCCTCAGGGGCTTGCCCTCCGGCGCGGAGAGTCCGACGCTGTCCAGACCGAGCCCCTCGAGGGCAGGGTGCCGTCCGGTGGAGACGAGCAGCTTGTCCGCCGTGACGGTATGTCCTTGGGCCAGGCCCTGGGCCGGGCTGGCGGCGGAGCCCGCGTCCGTGTTGCCCTTGCGGTCACCCTTGCCGTCACCCTGGGGGCCGCCGTCGAGCACAACGGTGAGCGAGCCGTCGTCGTTCTCGTGCACGCTCCGCGTGCCGGTATGCAGGCGAATGTCGACGCCGTCGGCGCGCAGCCCGGCCGCCACCAGTTCGGCAGCCGGCTCGGGGAAAGCGCCTAAGAGGCTGCCGCGGGCCACGAGGGTCACGGAGGCGCCGAGGCGGGCGTAGGCCTGGGCGAGTTCGACGCCGGCAACGCCGCCGCCCAGGACCGCAAGCCGCGCTGGAACCGTTTGGGCGGAGGTCGCCTCCCTGGTGGTCCAGTATTCGACGTCCTGAAGCCCCTCGACCGGCGGCTGGTTGGGAGTGGACCCCGTGGCGAGCACCACGGCGTGCCGGGCCGTCAGTGCGTAGCTGTTGCCGTCCAGCCCCGCCACCTCGACCTGCCGCGGAGCGGTGATCCAGCCGTGGCCGCGGATCAGTTCGATCCCGGTGTCCTCCGCCCATTTGACCTGGCCGTCGTCCTGCCAGTTCGAGGTGAAGTAGTCCCGGCGCTTCAGGACCGCTGCCGGATCCAGGGTGCGGGTGACAGCTTCCCGGGCGCCGGGGACGGTCTGCGCCCCGTGCAGCGCAGTGCCCGGCCGCAGTAGTGCCTTCGACGGCATGCAGGCCCAGTATGAGCACTCGCCGCCCACCAGTTCGGCCTCGATGAGCACCGCTGTCAGGCCGCCGCGGACCACGCGGTCGGCCACGTTTTCGCCCACCGCGCCTGCGCCGATCACAATGACATCGAAATCCCGCTCAAGCTGTGCCGTCATGGCAACAGCCTACGCCGGGGCCATGACCGGATCCGGGCTGGCGTTCCGGGCGCTGCCGGCGCCGGGTCCCGGCGTAATGTGCCGGGCAGCGCTCTTTGCAGGACCGGGCGCGGTCGCTACTGTTGGGACCATATTGGGGGAGGAGGCGGCATGGCCGCACGCAACATGACAACAGGCACCACTGCGGGCACCACTGCAGGCACTACTGCGGGCACCACTGCACGGGGCAGCAGCGTTCCGCTGGCGAGATTCAGTGCCCAGACGCGGCTTCGCGCGCTTCAGTCCGACATCCTGGAGTTGATCCTGGAGCGCGATCTTGTGCCCGGGGATCCGTTGCCCACGGAGAACGAACTCACGTCGGCCCTCGGCGTCGGCCGCAACACGCTGCGGGAGTGCCTGAAGGCGCTCCAGGCGCTGGGGGTGATTGAAATCCGCCACGGCTTCGGCATGTTCGTGGCGCCCAGCAATTTCGAAGCCCTGACGGACGGGCTTACCTTCCGGGCGCGGCTGTCGCTGCGCCATCACGGTCAGGAGGCCCTGCAGCTCGTGGAGGTCCGGCAGGCGCTCGAATCCGGCCTGGTCGGCGCCGCGATGGACCGGATCAGCGCGGAACAGCTGGCCGCCGTCGAGGAATCCGTAGACCGGATGGAGGCGCTGGCCGCTGCCGGGGAGCCTTTCATTGAGGCCGACGCCGAGTTCCACCGCAGGCTTTTCGAGCCGCTGAACAACGATCTCCTGATTAGCCTGATGGACGTCTTCTGGAAGGTCTACCGCCGGATCCACCTCGAACTCGGCGGTCCGTACGCCGTCGACCTCGTCGCAACGGCCGCGCAGCATCGGGGGATCTATGAGGCCGTCGCCTCCGCGGACAAGACCCTGGCTGCCGAGCGGCTCAGCACCCATTTCGACGGTATCCGCACCATCATTGCCCAGACCTCGGCCTGATCACTGCTGCCCGGGCTGAAGTTGGCCCGGGCAGCCATTGACTCTCACGCCTGCAGGAGGCGGCTAAAACAAAAGATCCGCCCCGGCGAACCGGGGCGGATCTTTATCTTCTGTGCGCCCAAAGGGATTCGAACCCCTGACCTTCTGTTCCGTAGACAGACGCTCTATCCAGCTGAGCTATGGGCGCATTCTCGGCTCTTGGAGAACTTCTCGCTCCCCGAACCTCGAATTACTTTACGCGAGGCCGCGCCCAGTTACAAATCGAGAGGGGTGTAATTTAGCCGACTAGACCGGTCTACGTGACCTTAGTCACAAAAATGGCCCGTTCGGGCTGGTCAGTTCGTTGAATTTCCGGGGTTTTTGAATTGCGCCGCCCAGGTCATCCCATGTCCGGGCAGGAAACCGGCCCCTCGGCTCGACCTAGCATTTAGGCACACCACTGAACCCGAGGAAGGGAACCGTAATGGGAGATCTGGCGCGACTGCCGTTGCTTGAAAAAGCACCCACCACACATGCCGGTCTGCTGGCATGGGTAGAAGAGGTGGCTGAACTTACCCAGCCGGACCGGATCTACTGGGTTGACGGGTCGGACGAGGAAAACACCCGGCTCACGGACGAGCTCGTTGCCGCAGGCACCCTGACCCGGCTGAACGAGGACCTGTTCCCCAAGTCCTTCGCGGCGTTCTCCGATCCGGCCGACGTAGCCCGCGTCGAGGAGCAGACGTTCATCTGCTCCGAGAAGGAGCACGACGCCGGCTTCACCAATAACTGGATGGCCCCGGCGCAGATGAAGGAAAAGCTGCGCGGCCTGTTCGCCGGCTCCATGCGCGGCCGCACCATGTACGTGATCCCCTTCGTCATGGGCCACTTGGACGCCGAGGACCCCAAATTCGGCGTCGAGATCACCGACAGCGCCTACGTTGTGGCCTCCATGCGCATCATGGCCACTATCGGCACCAAGGTCCTCGACAAGATCACCGCGACCAACGCGTTCTTCGTCCCGGCACTGCACTCCCTGGGCGCCCCGCTGGCCCCCGGCCAGGCTGATGTGCCTTGGCCCTGCAATCCGGATAAGTGGATTGTCCACTTCCCGGAGGAGCGCTCCATCTGGTCCTTCGGCTCCGGCTACGGCGGCAACGCCCTGCTCGGCAAGAAGTGCTACGCGCTGCGCATCGCCTCGGTAATGGCACGCGACGAAGGCTGGCTTGCCGAGCACATGCTCATCCTCAAGCTGACCTCGCCGGAGAAGAAGAACTACTACGTCTCCGCCGCGTTCCCGTCGGCCTGCGGCAAGACCAACCTCGCCCTGCTGGATCCGACCATCGAGGGCTGGAAGGTCGAAACCCTCGGCGACGACATCACGTGGATGCGGTTCGGCAAGGAAGGCGAGCTCCGCGCCGTCAACCCTGAGGCCGGCCTGTTCGGCGTGGCACCGGGAACCGGCTGGGGCACCAACCCCAACGCAATGCGCGCCATTGCCAAGGGCCACAGCATCTTCACCAACGTCGCCCTCACGGACGACGGCGGCGTGTGGTGGGAGGGCATGACCGAGGAAGTGCCCGCGCACCTGACCGACTGGCAGGGTAACTCCTGGACCCCCGAGTCGGACAAGCCCGCTGCCCACCCGAACTCCCGTTTCTGCACGCCGATCGACCAGATCGACATGCTGGCCGAAGAGTACTACAACCCGGACGGCGTGGAACTTTCCGCGATCCTGTTCGGTGGCCGCCGCAAGACCACCATCCCGCTGGTCACCGAGGCGCGCAGCTGGTCCAACGGCATCTTCATGGGCTCCACCCTGTCCTCCGAGACCACGGCCGCGGCTGCCGGTGCTGTCGGCGTTGTCCGGCGGGATCCGATGGCGATGCTGCCCTTCATCGGCTACGACGCAGGCGATTACCTGAACCACTGGGTCAACCTGTCCGCCAAGGCCAACCCGGAGCGCTTGCCCAAGATCTTCCTGGTCAACTGGTTCCGCCGCAATTCCGAGGGCGGCTTCGCGTGGCCAGGATTCGGGGACAACTCCCGTGTCCTAAAGTGGGCCATCGAACGCCTCGAGGGCAAGGCCGACGCCGTGGAGACCCCCATCGGGTTCGTCCCCACCGCTGACGGGATCGACCTCACCGGCCTGGACATGACGCCCGCCCAGGTTGAAGAGGCCGTCCGCGTTGATCCGGCGGAGTGGGCCACCGAGCTGGCCTCCATCGAGGATTGGTTCGCCAACTTCGGCGGCTCGCTGCCCGACGCATTGCAGGCCGAGCTCGACGGCCTGAAGGCCCGCATGGCGGCCGAGCAGTAGCAATACCCCAGCAGTAGCAGCCGGCGCTGGCAGCCGGCACTGCGACAACGACGGCGGTCCCGCACCTTTCAAGGGTGCGGGACCGCCGTTTTCGTTGTGCCGGTTACGTATGTCCCGGCTCCGCCGGGACTTAGGTCCCTAGGCCGCCTTCCGGCGCGCCCCTAGGCTTGGCCGCATTCCACCAGTCAGCGAGACTTCAGGAGTTCCCCTTGCTTGTCAAAGACGACATCCATGCCTTGTCCAACGCTGTCAGCGGCCCGGTCGCGCTGCCCGACAGCCAAGAATTCGCGGCCGAGACGTTCGCCTTCAACGTCGCGACCGTCCACCGGCCCGACGTCGTTGTTGGCGCCGCAGACGCGCGGGACGTGGCAGCCGCGGTGAAATGGGCGGCGGAGCACCGGCTTCCGGTGTCCGTCCAGTCCACCGGGCACGGCGCCGATTCGGCGATCGATGGCGGCCTGCTCATCAACACACGACGCCTGCAGGAACTGACCATCGATCCGGTAGAACGGACCGCCCGGGTCGGCGCCGGGGTGAAGTGGCGGAGCGTCCTGGAGGCGAGCGTCCCCCACGGGCTGATCGGACTGCACGGCTCCAGCACCGACGTCGGCGTCGTGGGGTACACGGTCGGCGGCGGGCTGCCCGTGCTCGGACGCGCCCATGGATTCGCGGCGGATCATGTTCGGAGCATGGACGTGGTTACCGCCGATGGCGCGCTGCGCCGGATCGACGCCGAGTCCGAAGCTGAGCTGTTCGCGCTGATGTGCGGGGGCAAGGGCAACTTCGGGATTGTTACGGCACTTGAGTTCAACCTCTTTCCGCTCGGGGATTTCTACGGCGGAGGGATCATCTATCCCGGGGTGGACGCGGCGCCGGTTCTGACCGCATTCCGCGACTGGCTGCCCACGCTGCCTGACGACGCCTCGCCGTCGATCTCCCTGCTGCGGCTTCCGGACATGGACTTCGTTCCGCCGCCCCTCCGCGGCCAGTTTGTCGTCCACCTGCGCTTTGCCTTCCTCGGAAACCGTGAGGCCGGCGACGCGCTGCTTGCCCCGATGCGCGCGGTTTCGACCCCGTTGATGGACATGGCCGGACCCATGAGCTACCTCGATGTCGACCAGATCCACATGGACCCGGCGGATCCGCTCCCGTTCACCGACGGCGGCGCGTTGCTCACGGGTTTTGACGAGGAGGCTTCCGCGGAACTGCTCAGGCTGGCGGGAGACGGCACCGACTGCCCGCTGCTCCTGATCGAGATTCGGCCGCTGGGCGGGGCGCTGTCCCGCGCTGCATTGTCCCGGCCAGGGGCGCCGCCGAACGCCGTGTCCGGACGCGACGCGGCGTTCCTGCTGTTCCTTGTCGGGCTCCAGGTGCCGGAAGCCGCGGAGGCCGTGTCCGCATCCATCCACGACATCCTCGCCGCGATGGCTCCCTATTCCACCGGCTACACGTTGGTGAACTTCCACGGCGCGCCCGGCGATGAGGCTGACCGGGCGCGGGCATGGTCGCCGGCGCTGTACGAGCGGATGGTGGCCGCGAAGTCCACCTACGACCCGGGCAATCTGCTGCGCTTCGGCCACACGATCACCGGGGTGACGCCCGCGTCCTGATGGGGCAGGGAGGTTCCGTCCGGGAAACCGCAGCCGGATCACGACGGCAGCCCAGCTTAACGACGACGGCGGCCCGGCACCTTTGTTGCGAAAGGTGCCGGGCCGCCGTCGGGGACTTAGCTGGCGAGCCAGATGTCCGGGCCGAAGACCTCGTAGTGGATTTTCGTGGCCGGGATGCCGGCGTTGATGGCCTCATTGCGGATGCTCTTCATGAACGGCAGCGGACCGCACAGGTACAGGGACGCGTTGGCCGGCAGGTCCACCTCGCGAAGGGACATGAAGCCCGCGTTCGAACCGGCCTGCGGTTCTTCGAGCCAGAGCTGCAGATCGGCGC
Organism: Arthrobacter sp. 2MCAF15; assembly: GCF_052115605.1. Taxonomy (NCBI): domain Bacteria; kingdom Bacillati; phylum Actinomycetota; class Actinomycetes; order Micrococcales; family Micrococcaceae; genus Arthrobacter; species Arthrobacter sp. 2MCAF15. The sequence continues at coordinate 48,840 of NZ_JBFRGZ010000021.1, forward strand.
CGTCGAGGCGTTCGACGTCGTCGGTCATCTGGGAGCGCAGCGCCCAGCTGTCCAGCGTGCTTTCCGCGTGCAGCACCAGGACCTGGCGGTCCGAGCCGGACTCGGCGAGGGAACGCAGGATGGACGCCGTGGGCGTGCAGCCGATCCCTGCCGAAGCCAGGACCACGGGACCGTCGCCCTCCTTGAGCGTGATTTCGCCGTAGGGGTTGGAGATCTCGATGACGTCGCCCACCTCCACAGTGTTGTGGAGCACGGGGGAGACCTCGCCGCCGTCGTCGAGCTTGGTGGTGAAGCTGCGGCTGGTGCCGGCGTCGCCGGAGAGGGAGTACTGCCGGACCTGGCGCAGGCCGTCCGCAAGGGTCACCTTGACGCTGACGTACTGGCCGGGAAGGGCCGCGGTGACGGGGGTGTCATCGGCCGGTTCGAGGGTGAAGGTCATGGAACCGGTGCCGGCCGGGGTCTTGGCGGCTACCCTCCAGGGCGTCCACATCTTGCCGTTCGCCTGGGCGGCGTAGAGGCCCTTCTCGAGCTTGATCAGGGCGTCCGCCATGAGCCAGTAGACCTCGGTCCACGCTTCGGCGATTTCCGGCGTGATGACCTCGGTCAGGTCCTCGGCGATGGCGGCGAAGAGGTGCTCGTAGACCACCTGGTACTGCGGTTCGGTGATGCCCAGGGAAGCGTGACGGTGAGCGATCCGGGACAGCACGGTCTCCGGCAGGGTGCCCGGGTTGTTCACGAGGTGGCTGGCGAAAGCGGCGATGCTTCCGGCCAGTGCCTGCTGCTGGGCGCCGGAGCGCTGGTTGGCGCGGCTGAAGAGCCCGTCCAGCAGTTCGGGGTGGGCGCCGAAGAGGCGGGCGTAGAACTTCGGGGTGATCGCTCCGATCCGGGAACCGACCAGCGGCAGGGTGGCCTCGATGACCGGGAAGGACTTGTCCGAGAGCATGCTGACTCCTGAGGTAGTGGCCCGGGGTCTTCAACCGGACCGCGATGAAAATACTAATATTTGAAATATAAGTATTTACACCTAAGTTCTACACGTTGTAGAAAAGTGTGGCAAATCTGCTGCTTTTCGGGCGTGTCGGTCAATCCGAAGAGCCCGCAGGGTCGGCCCCATCCATGCAGCCTCTGGGTCGCGCCGGCGGAGTCATCGCTTCGCAGCCCAGAGGCTGATGCCTTACCCGGCTATTCGTACCGGAGGGCGTCGATGGGGTTTTGCCGGGCCGCACGCCATGCAGAGTGGAGGGCACAGGCGGGCCTGGCGGGTAGAACCCGACCACAACACGGCTGTGAGGTCTTTGACGGCTTACTGGGCTGCCTGGCCGATTCGTTCGTGAACGTCTTTGCCAGCGCCGATATATATGAGACGCGCTAGCTGGAGGGCGCGGGGATATACGTGTTGACTGGCCGGCCAGTGGTGCCATATTCGAGGTGGAGGGTCACGCGGTCCTTGCGTTCGAGCTCGCTCAGGTAACGCTGTGCCGTCGGCCGGGATATGCCAATGAGGTCTGAGACGTCCTGCGCGCCCAGGGGCCGGCCGGCCGCGGCCACGGCATCGAGCACCTTTTGCATAGTCGGCGGGAGGCGCCGTGCGGAGCTCGAACCCGCAGTGGGCGCCACAGAAGCCCGCCGTGAGGCAAACAGCGCGTCAATGTCCGTCTGTCCTGTGATCCGCCGTGACAACGCGTCCGCGCGCCACTTCTGATAGGCCTGCAACTGCTCGGCGAGCTGCTCGAATCCGAACGGCTTCACCAGGTAGTACACCGCTCCGCCGCGCATCGCCGCACGCACGGTCCCTACATCCCGCGCCGCGGTGATGATGATGACGTCTATGTCCTCGCCTGCCTCGCGCAGCGACTGCAGGAGCGAGATTCCGTCCTCGTCCGGCAGGTAGATGTCCAAGAGCAGGAGGTCGGGGCGCTCCCTCGCGATCGCGGCGCGCGCCTCGGCGACGGTGTGTGCCTCACCGACGCACTCATACCCCGGAACATGCGCCACCTGTGCGGCGTGCAGCCGCGCCACGCGGAAGTCGTCGTCGACAACCAGCACCCGGATCATCCTTCTGCCCCAACTTTCGGAATCCACACTTCGAAGCGTCCGCCCGGTCCGGCGAACACATCCATCGTGCCACCTGCGCGGCGCACGATCCTCGCAACGAGCGCCAGGCCAATGCCGCGCCGCAGGGCCGGGCCACCGGCCTGGCCCGCCCGTTCCGCTTTCGTCGTATAGCCATCGCGTACGACGTCGTCCACAGCGTCCGCGGGCACGCCCGGTCCTGTGTCGGTCACCGACACAAAAACGCCCGAGGAATCATCCAGGGTAAGCGTCACTTCGTGGTGTCCCGGGAGGCTGGAGACGGCGTCGATTGCGTTGTCCAACAGGTTCCCCACGATGGTCAGGAGATCCTGCGTTCCGAGCCCTGGTTCGCGAAGGAGTGATTCGTCGGACACAGCCACGCGCACATCCTGCTCGGCCGCCACCGTGATCTTGGCATAGATGAGCGCCGCGAGCTCGGGCGGCTCGATCCGTGCGCGCAGTCCCTCGCCGAGGGAGCGCGATGTGTCCGCGATGCCCGCGATGAAGGTGCGCGCCTGCGCGATATCGCCCAGATGGAGGAGGGCGCCCACCGTGTGCATGCGGTTGGCGTACTCGTGCTCCTGCGCGCGCAGGGCAGCCATGAGCCCCTCCAGCGCTCGCAGGTCCCGCACCAGCGCTTCCACTTCGGTGCGGTCGCGAAGGGTCACGACAGCGCCCACGCTCCGGCCGCCAACGCTTACCGGCATGCGGTTGGCCACGAGAAGGGAGTCGTCAGTGATGATCGTCTGGTCAGCGCCGGTCGCCTCACCCGTGAGGACGTCGCGGAGCCGTCCCTCCGGGATAAGCTCCTCCAGCGGGCGGTCGAGCAAAGTGTTTTCGAGGCCCAGAAGGCGCCGGGCCTCGACGTTAATCACGGTGACCCGGCCGGCGTCGTCAATGCCCACCATGCCCTCGCGGATGCCGTGCAGGAGGGCCTCCCGTTCCTGGAGGAGCGAGGCGATCTCCGCAGGCTCAAGACCGAACGTAGCGCGCTTGATGGCCCGTGCCAGCAGGAACGAACCCGCGCCGCCGATAAGGAGAACGAGCACCGAGGAGCCGCCGACGATCCCAGCGTCCCGCTCGAGCTCCATGCTGACGGTCGTCTCGAGGATGCCCACCGAGACCTGTCCGACGACGTTTCCCGAGGCGTCCAGGATCGGTGCCTTGGCGTTCGCCGAGTCGCCGAGGCTGCCGTGGTCGGTACCCACGTGGGTCTGGCCGTCGAGGACCTCGACAGGCTCCTCGAGGCGCTTCCCGATCAGCGACGGCGTGGGGTGCGAGAAACGAATCCCGTACCGGTCGGTAACCACCACGTAGTCCGTCTGGGCGCGGGTRCGCACCTGTTCAGCCACCGCCTGGATCTCGTGGCCAGCATCGCCGGTGGCCACACCCGTGGCCACCTCCGGCATCTGTGCCACCGATTCCGCGACGCCCAGGGCACGCAGCCGGAACTGCTCGTCGAGTACCTGGCCGGTGATGCGGTTGGTGACCAGGCCGCCCAGGGCCACGGTGACCGCTATCAGCACCAGCGTCCACACGAGAATCTGCGATGCGAGCGGCCGGGCGCCCCACCATGCCCGCGCGCTGCTCACTGCTGGCCCCGGGCGGCGTTCAGGGCAGTTCGCACGGCATTTCGAGCAAAAGGTTCAAAAGATGAATGAAGGCTAACAACCCTCACAAGGCACGCAAGCGTGGCTGTACCACGGCAGTCCTTTCTAGGGTGAGTGCACTGATCATGACTCATGTCACACGGAACGAAGAGTTGCGAGGCATGGCTAAAGGATCCACCGGACAATGGCGTCGCCGCAAATGAAGCGGCTGGCGTCGATTCAACAGAGAGGCTTTACGCCATGGGTGTAAACCATCGAATTCGCCCACCTGGGGATGCTGGCGACGATGCCGGCATTGAGATCACCGGGCTGACCAAGCGCTACCTCACGCCGAAGGGTGAAACGTTTACCGCGATCCGAGATGTTGCGCTTTCCGTGGAACCCGGGCAGTTCTGCTCGATCGTCGGCCCCACGGGCTGCGGCAAGTCGACTACTTTGGCCCAGGTTTCCGGGCTGGAGCGTCCCAGCGAGGGCTCTGTGCGCGTCGGCGGAAAAACCGTCGAGGGTGTCACGGACGGCGTCAGCTACATGTTCCAGGCGGATGCGCTCTTTCCCTGGAAGAGCGTGCTCAGCAACGTGATGATGGGGCCGATCCTGCTGGGAACCCCGAAGCGCGAGGCCACCTTGCTCGCCAGGGACTGGCTGCGCCGTGTGGGGCTGGCCGGTTTCGAGGACCGCTACCCGCATCAGCTCTCGGGCGGCATGCGCAAGCGCGTGGCCATGGCCGCAGCGCTCATCAATAACCCGAGGATCCTGCTCATGGACGAGCCGTTCGGTGCCCTCGACGTGCAGACCAAGGCCATCATGCAGAACGAGCTGCTGAAGCTCTGGGAGGAGCTCCGGCCCTCGGTCCTGTTCATCACCCACGACCTCGACGAGGCCGTGGCGCTCTCGGACCGCGTGGTCATCATGACCAGCAGCCCCGGCACGGTCAAGGACGTCTTCGACATCGATCTGCCCCGGCCGCGCGGCAATGTCCAGGAAATCCGCCACGAGGAACGCTTCCTTGAGCTTCAGGGCCAGATCTGGGAATCGCTCAAGGACGAGGTCACCCGTGCCTACGCCCGATCGGCAGGTGCAGCAGCATGACCACTCTTGTGCAAGGGGAAAAGGTGAACTCGCAGGAGCAGCAGCAGGCAGCGGCCGTGCAGTCCGGAAAAGCGTCGCACCGGCGCCACACGACTGCCATCTGGGTGGGCCGCGCCGCCCTCGCCGTGGCGGTGGTGGGCGGGTGGCAGTGGTTTACCGAGGAAGGCTGGGTGGACAAGTTCTTCTTCGGCCAGCCCAGCGAGATCTGGAACAGCCTGGTGATGCTCTTCACCGAGGGAACAGCGTTCGGGACAATCTGGGAGAACCTCGGGGTCACCATGGAAGAAGCCGTCCTCGGTTTCCTGCTCGGCACGTTCGTCGGCGTGGTGCTCGGGATCCTGCTGGGCTCGAACAAGTACCTCTCGGCCGTCGTCGGCCCGTACATCAGGATCGTCAACTCGATTCCCCGCATCGTCCTCGGCTCGATCTTCATCGTGGCCTTCGGCCTCGGAGTGTTCCCCAAGGTCCTGCTCGCCGCGGTGCTGGTGTTCTTCGTAGTCTTCTTCAACGCCTTCCAGGGCGTGCGTGAGGTGGACCAGAACCTGGTCGCGAATGTCCGCGTACTCGGGGCATCCCCGGTCCAAGTCGCGATTCACGTGACCATCCCCTCAGCGATGACGTGGATCATCGCAAGCCTTCACACGGCCTTCGGGTTCGCGATTATCGGCGCCCTGGTCGCGGAGGTGCTCGGTGCCCAGCAGGGCATCGGCCTGATCATCAGCCAGGCCCAGGGCACCTTCGATCCCAACACGGTATTCGCGTGCATGGTGATCATTGCCGTGATCACGCTCGCGGCCGAATACCTGATCAGCCTGCTGGAACACTCACTCCTCAAGTGGCGGCCGCCAAACCGTTCCGAAGCCCAGGCCATCTGACAAATTTTCTACCCGTCCACAACGCAATATCCATGAAGAGAATAAGGAAAAGTGCCCCAATGATGAAGCACAAGATCTACGCCACCGCTGCCCTGGGCATGGTTGCGCTCAGCCTCGCCGCCTGCGGCGGCAGCACCACGGCCAGTTCCACCGCCTCAAGCGGTTCCGGCGGCACGGCGTCTGCGGACACCTCGACAATGCCCACGGTCAAGCTCATGGTCGGCGGCATCGACAAGCAGATCTACCTCCCGTACCAGCTCGCGGAAAGCCTCGGCAACTACAAGAAGTACGGGGTGAATGTCGAGCTCTCCACGGAGCAGCACGGCGGCGTCGGCGCGGAGGAAGCCATGGCGTCCGGACAGGTGGACATGGCAGGGGCGTGGTACATCCACACCGTCGACTTCCAGTCCAAGGGCAAGAATGTCATCGACCTTGTGCAGCTCTCCAGCGCCCCGGGTGAGCGCATCATGTGCAGCCCCAAAGCCAACGTTCACTCCGCGGCGGACCTCAGGGGCAAGACCGTCGGCGTGACCGACCTGGGCTCCGGAACGGACGAGCTCACCCAGTTCATCGCCGCCAAGGCCGGAGTCACGAAGAACGACTATCACACCATCGCCGTGGGCGCTGGTTCCACTGCCATAGCCGCGATCCAGCGCGGGTCCGCGGACTGCGTCATGACAACTCAGCCCACCGTCGGCGCGCTCGAGAGCAAGAACCTGGCCGTCTCCGCGATCGACCTCGCAACCTCGGACGGTACCAAGGCCGCGCTCGGCGGCTCCTGGCCGGCGGCCAGCGTCCTTGCCCAGTCCGACTGGGTCAAGTCGCACGAGGATGAGGCCCAAAAAGTTGTGAACGCCCTCGTTGACACCATGCACTGGATCAGCACCCACTCGGCAGCGGATATCGCGGACAAGCTGCCCTCATCCTTCGTCCAGAACAGCACCATCTCCAAGGACCAGTACGTCAAGGCGCTGGACACCGACAAGGGCCAGTTCCTGCCTGACGGCCTCATGCCCGCCGGCGGCCCCAAGACGATCTTCGCGATGGAGCAGCAGAACGGCGTAGACACGTCCAAGGTCACCTTCGACGGCACGYTCACCAGCAAGTACGCGGAGGCCGCGCTCAAGCTCGAGGGCTACGCGCCGACGACGACGCCGGCCGGCTCAGACGGATAACGCCTGCTGACGTTTTTCCGGTACGGAACAACGGTAATGAACGACGACGGGTCCCCACCTATAAGCGCGAATGTGGGGACCCGTCGTCGTGCTTAACGCCCGTCCCCGGCGGGTCTCCGACCCTACGGTTCCACCGGACCCCCTCAACTCCTTTGCGGCCAATCGCGCCACTTCCAGGTGAGCGGGCCCTGAGGTGCCCGGGCGCCGGCGTCGGAGCTGGGAAGGCGGGGCTAGAGCCCCGGGCGCATCCCGATCATTTCAAAGACGGGCGCCATCTGGCGCGCCGTCGGCAGTGAGGCGATCTCGATCCCGTCGAGTTCGCGATAAAACGCCTCGCGGGCCCGGGCAAGCGCGGCCCTGAGGCGGCATTCGGTGATGAGCGGGCAGGCCCGGCCGGAGGCGATGCAGTCGGCGGGATCCTGGCGGGAATCGAGCTGCCTGAGCAGCTGGCCCACCGTGRCGGTCCGGCCGGCGCTACTGAGCCGGGAGCCGCCGTTGCGGCCGCGTTCGACGTCGATCATGCCCAGGATGCGCAGTTTCGCCATCGCCTTGCTGACATGGTTGTACGGCGTGCCCACGGCGTCGGCGATGCTTTGGGTGGTCACGAGCGCGCCGTCCGGCGCGGCCGCGAGCACCAGCAGGGCCCGGAGGCTCACATCGGCGAACGCATTGATCTTCATATCCCTGCCTCAGGCCGGTCTAGTCCACCCAGACGGCGGGCTCGTTGGTGTCGGCGGCCAGCTGGCCGAATTCGAGTTCGTGCGTCGCGGCGTTCGCGGCGTACGGCAGGACCGCGGCGAACAGGGAGCCGTCCTGGTGTTCGGCCGCCACGTGAATGGCGTCCGAGTCCTCCTCGAGGAGCGTGATGTCACAGACCACGGCGGCGGCCCGGAACTCATCCTTGTGCTGCCGGAGCAGCTCGTGGAGGTCCCGGATCATGGCGTCCGCGTCAAAGTCGGCGTCGGATCCGTCGTTCGCGTCCGCCGGTGTCACGGCAACCAGCCGGACTTCGCCGTCGTTCTGCACCACCAGGGCGAACGGCAGGAAGCCTCCGTTGCGCTCCAGCTGCTCCTGCGCGGCGCCGACCCCGGTGCCGAGCAGGTTCTCCAGGTCCGTGGCGCTGGCTTCCGGCACGGAATCGCGCCAGGAACCGGTGTTGTCGTTGGAGGATTCCTCGGGATGTGCGGCCACGCCTAGCCCCGGACCAGTGCCAGGACGCGGTCGCGGACGCGCTCCATGGTGGCGGTATCCGTGGCTTCGACGTTGAGGCGCAGGAACGGTTCGGTGTTGGACGGGCGCAGGTTAAACCAGTAGCTGCCGTCGGTGGCGATGAAGGTGCTGCCGTCCAGGTAGTCCACCTCGACGTCGTCGTTGTGGAAGTCCTTGCGGACCCGTTCGACGGCGGCGGCCTTGTCCTCGATTTCGGAGTTGATCTCCCCGGATGACCGATACGGTTCGTATTCGCGGCCGAGTTCGGAGAGCGGGCCGTCCTGCTCGCCCAGCGCGGCAAGGACGTGCATTGCTGCCAGCATGCCGGTGTCCGCATTCCAGAAGTCGCGGAAGTAGAAGTGGGCCGAATGCTCCCCACCGAAAATGGCGCCTTCCGCGGCCATGACGGCCTTGATGAAGGAGTGCCCCACGCGGGTGCGGACGGGCCGGCCGCCGTGGCGTTCCACAAGTTCCGGAACCGCTCGGGAAGTCAGCAGGTTGTGGATGACGGTGGGCGTGGCCTCACCGAGGCCCTGGGCGCGGGCGATTTCGCGGCGGGCCACCATGCCGGTGATGGCCGACGGCGAGACGGGATCGCCCTTTTCGTCGATCACGAAGCAGCGGTCGGCGTCGCCGTCGAACGCCAGGCCGATGTCCGCGCCGTGTTCGACGACGGCGGCCTGCAGATCGCGCAGGTTTTCCGGCTCCAGCGGGTTGGCCGGGTGGTTCGGGAAGGATCCGTCGAGCTCGAAGTACAGCGGCACGATCTCCAGCGGCAGCTTGGGCAGCAGGGCATCGCCAAGCACGGCCGGGGTGGTGAGGCCGGCCATGCCGTTGCCGGCATCCACCACGACCTTCAGCGGCCGTGAGCCGCGCAGGTCCACCAGGGTGCGCAGGTACTCCGAGTAGCCCTTGAGGACGTCGTGCACGCCGATCAGGCCGGTGGTGCCGGCCGCGGGGATGGTGCCGGTGTTGAGGTATTCCTCGGCGCGGGCCTGGATTTCCTTGAGGCCGGTTTCGGAGGAGATCGGCACGGCGCCGGCCTTGGCCATCTTGATGCCGTTGTATTCGGCCGGGTTGTGGCTGGCGGTGAACGTGGCGCCGGCGGCGTTCAGCGCGCCGCACGCGTAGTACAGCTCGTCGGTGGAGATCAGGTCCAGCAGCTGGACGTTGGCTCCGCGGGTGGCAGCGCCGTTGGCGAAGGCTTTGGCGAACTCGGGGGAGGAGGGGCGCATGTCCCCGCCCACCAGCACGGTCTGCCCCTCGAGTTCCAGGACGTCGACGAAGGCAGCGCCGACGGCCTCGACGATCTCGGCGGTGATGGATTGCCCCACGATTCCGCGCACGTCGTAGGCCTTGAACGAGGCCGAGAGGTCAAAAGTCTTTGTCTGGTCCGTAGTCACGCGTCTTATCTTACGTTGCGGCTCCACGGCCCTGTGGAGGAGTGGTGAGGACGCCGGTCCGAGAAGGTTGCCCGCCGGGTTATCCACTTGGCCGGCGCCCGGGCTTCGTAGCTGTCGGAGGGGGCTGGGATACTGAAGCAATGGCCAATAACCAGAACGCTGCACTCCTTTCCGCCTCCGACACTGCCCTTGCCGCCGATTCCGCCGGCGTATCCGGGACCCGGGAACAGGCCCAGGGCGTGCTGCGGGAACTGGTGGGCCACCCCGAGGCGGAGTTCCATGACGGCCAGTTCGAAGCCATCGAGGCACTGGTCGACGGCGGCAGGCGGGCCCTGGTGGTGCAGCGCACCGGCTGGGGGAAGTCGGCCGTGTACTTCGTCGCCTCCTTGCTGCTGCGACGCCGAGGCGCCGGCCCCACCCTGATCGTGTCCCCGCTCCTGGCGCTCATGCGCGACCAGGTGGCGGCCGCGGCCCGGGCGGGCGTGCGGGCGGTCGCCATCAACTCCGCGAACCAGCTGGAGTGGGACACTGTCCGCGAACAGCTCGCCGCCGATGAAGTGGACGTGCTGCTGGTCTCCCCGGAACGCCTCACCAACCCGTCCTTCCGGGAAAACCAGCTCCCCGAGCTCGTGCGCCGGACAGGGCTGCTGGTGATTGACGAGGCCCACTGCATCTCGGACTGGGGCCACGACTTCCGCCCCGACTACCGGCGCATCGCGGACCTCATCACGCAGCTGCCGGACACCGTCCCGGTGCTTGCCACCACCGCCACGGCCAACTCCCGGGTGGTCCATGACATCGAGGAGCAGCTCGGCAAGGACGTGCTGACCATCCGCGGCGCACTGGGCCGGGACTCGCTCCGGCTCGGTGTCCTGACGCTGCCCGATTCCCGCGAACGGCTGGGCTGGCTGTTGACCCACCTGCAGGACCTGCAAGGCAGCGGCATCATCTACACACTCACGGTCTCCGCGGCCGAGGACACCGCCCGGCTCCTGGCAGAGGCGGGGCACGAGGTGCTCGCCTACACCGGCCGCACCGACCCCGCGGACCGGGAACGCGCCGAGCAGCTCCTGAAGGACAACCAGGTCAAGGCGCTCGTGGCCACATCGGCCCTCGGCATGGGCTTCGACAAGCCGGACCTCGGCTTTGTGGTGCACCTGGGTGCGCCGTCCTCGCCGGTGGCGTACTACCAGCAGGTGGGCCGTGCAGGGCGTGGCGCGGCAAACGCCGACGTCCTGCTGCTGCCCGGGTCCGAGGACCGCGACATCTGGCAGTACTTTGCCACCGCGTCCATGCCGTCCGAGGAAAAGGCCGCCGGCGTCCTGACTGCCCTTGCCGAGGCCGGAACGGCGGTGTCCACCGTGGCGCTCGAGGCCCGGGTGGACCTGCGCCGCACGCCCTTGGAACTGCTGTTGAAGGTCCTGGCCGTGGACGGCGCCGTCGAACGCGTCGGCGGCGGCTGGCGCTCCACTGGACAGCCGTGGAACTACGACGCCGAGCGGTACAGCCGGATCGCCGAGGCCCGGGTGGACGAACAGGACTCGATGGTCATCTATCAGGACACCGCGGGCTGCCGGATGGAATACATCACCTCGGTGCTGGACGACGAAACAGCCCACGCCTGCGGCCGCTGCGACAACTGCGCGGGCCGTTGGTTCCGGGCCGATATCGCCGAGGCCGCCACGGAAACCGCCGGGCAGACCCTCCGCCGGGCCGGCGTGGTCCTGGAACCGCGGCTGCAGTGGCCCAGCGGCATGGACCGCCTGGGCGTGCCCGTGAAGGGAAAGATCAAGCCGGACGAGGCCCTCGCGGACGGCCGGGTGCTGGCTCGCCTGACGGACCTCGGCTGGGGCGGCGCCCTCCGCGAGGCCTTCGCCGCCGGCGCACCGGACCGGGCCGTGGACCCCGGGATGCTGCAGGCCTGCGTCCAGGTGCTCCGGGAATGGGGCACCGGAGACGCCCGGACGCCGGGATGGAGCGGGGCCGGCCGGCCAGCAGCGATCATCAGCCTGCCCTCGCGCGGTAAGCCGCTTCTGGTGGACTCCCTGGCCCGCGGGATCTCCGAGATCGGCCGCATCCCGTACCTGGGACAGCTGCAACTCAACTACGGCGGACCCACCGGCGGGCGCGGCGGGAACAGCGCCTACCGGCTCGCCGGAGTCTGGGACCGGCTTGTGGTGGGACCCGAGCTCGAGGACGCGCTCGCGGGAATCCGTGGCCAGAGCGTCATGCTGGTGGATGACCTGGTGGACAGCCGCTGGACCCTGACCGTCTCCGGGCGGGCCCTCAGGCTCGCCGGCGCCGGCGCCGTTCTGCCGCTGGTGCTCGGCCAGGCCGGCTGACCTCCGCGCCTGCGTGGCGGGGGAGGGTCAGGCTGTCCAGGGTGCTCAGGAGCATCAGGACCGCAATCGCGACGAAAGCGGCCCGGTACGGCGCCGCCGGGTCACCCGCGGCGAGACCGGCGGCAACGCCGGTGGTTCCTGTGGCGTGGCTGCCGGCCTCGAAGACGCGCAGCAGGAGGGCACCGACCGCGATCCCTGCCGCGGCGGCGAGCTGCACGAGCGTGGCCGAGACGGCGTTGGCGGACGGCAACTGGGCCGGGACGACGTCGGCGTACTGGACCGATGCGTAGGCCGAGAACCCGATCGAGCGGAACGCCCCGCTGGCCACCAGCACGGCGACAATCAGTGGCTCCGGCGTGCCGGCGTCGAGCAGCGCGCACAGCGCAAATGTGGCCGCAGACGCCAGCGACGCGAACACCAGAACGGGCTTGAACCCGAAACGCCGTATCAGGGGCGTCGTGGCGGGCTTGATCCCGATGTTCCCCACGAAGACGGCGGACACTATCGCTCCGGCGCGCAGCGGGTCCCAGCCGAAACCGGCCTGGAACATCAGCGGCAGCAGGAACGGCACGGCGCTGATGGTCAGCCGGTACACAAAGCCTCCCGTCGCCGTCGCCCGGAACGTCCGTGCGCCGAAGACAGACAGATTGAACAGCGGCGTGCTGGTCCGCCGCATCCAGGCCACGGCCGCGGCCAGGAACAGCAGGCCCGCCACGATCCCGGCTGCCGCGAGTAGTCCCGCGTCCCGTCCGCCCGTCAGTTCCAGACCTACCAGCACGGAGCCCACCCCAAGCGTGGTCAGGGCCAGGCCCAGCCAGTCGAGGCGCCTGGTGCGGTCGCCGCCCACTGTGGGGACCAGGCGCAACGCGGCCAGGAATGCCGCCAGGCCCAGGGGGAGGTTGACCAGGAAGATCCAATGCCAGGACAGGTAGGTGGTGAGCGCACCACCCACGAGCGGAGCCAGGACGGGTGCCAGCAGCCCGGGCCACACCAGGAAAGCGGTGGCCCGCAGCAGGTCCTTCTTCGGGGTTCCGCGGAGCACCACCAGCGTGCCCACCGGGACCATCATCGCGCCGCCGGCGCCCTGCAAGACACGGCTCAGGGTCAGCATGGTCAGGTCCTGGCTGAGCGCGCACAGCAGTGATGCGGCCGTGAAGATGGCAATGGCGAGGCAGAAGACCCGCCGCGCGCCGAGCCGCTCCGCGAGCCAGCTGCTGAGCGGGATGCCCATCGCCACGGTCATCAGGTAGGCCGTCATGGTGATGTTCACGTCGGCGGCCGGCACCGAGAAATCGGCGGCGATGCTGGGGATGGCCGTGGTCAGGACGGTGCCGTCGAGGAATTCCATGAAGAACGTCGCGGCCACCAGCAGGGCCAACCGCGGGCTCCAGCTGTCCGCGGCTGTGACGGTGCTGCCGGAAGTGTCCTTCACGCGGGCGTCCTCAACGTCAGGTTCACGCACGGCGGAGAGGCGGTTCAGATTCCAGCACTGCCATGGCGGCGTTGTGCCCGCCGATGGCACTGACGGCTCCGCCGCGCCGGGCGCCGGAGCCGCAGAGCAGGATCTGCGGGTCATCCGTCGCCACGCCCCAGCGCTGGGCCGGGGTGTCCAGCGGTTCGCCGTCCTCCACGAACGGCCAGTCGAGGCCGCCGTGGAAGATGTTGCCGCGGGGCATGCCGACGGCGCGTTCAATGTCCAGGGTGGTTTTGGTTTCGATGCAGGGCCGCCCGTCCGGACCGGTCAGGAGCAGATCCTCGATGGGCTCGGCCAGGACAGAGTTCAGGGATGCCAGGACGGCTGCCTGCAGTTCGGAGCGCCGGTCCTCGTTGTTCTCCGCCGTGACCAGCCGGTCCGGGACGTGCAGGCCAAATACGGTCAGCGTCTGCGCGCCGGCGGCCTGCAGTTCCGGGGACAGGATGCTGGGGTCGGTCAGCGAATGGCAGTAGATTTCGCACGGCAGCGGCGAGGGCACGGAGCCGGCCGCGGCGGTGCGGTAGGCGGCGTCGAGTTGGGACCATGTCTCGTTGATGTGGAACGTCCCGCCGAAGGCGGCCTCCGGGCTGACGGATCCGTCCAGCAGCGCCGGGAGCCGCTTGAGCAGGAGGTTGACTTTGACCTGGGCGCCCTCGCGGCGATGGTTCGGATTTCCCGCGGCGCTGGCTGCCCCGGCCTCGCCGGCTGCCGCGGGGGAACCGGCGCTGCCGGGCTGTACTCCGGGCTGCGGGCTGCGCAGCCTGTCAAGGACGGCCGGCGCCACATTGGACAGGACCCACGGGGCGATTGCCGTGTGGTCCTGTCCCTCATGGCGGTAGCCCACCACGCCGCCCGGCATGACGGCCGTGACGTCCGCCGAGGTCAGGATGGTCGCGCCGGCCTCGAGCGCGACCCGCTCAAGCTCGCCGGACACCGCTCCCATGCCGCCAACGGGGACGTCCCAGTCGCCTGTCCCGCCGCCGATCAGGTGGTACAGGAAGCAGATGTTCTGCTGCAGGTCCTCGTCGTCAGCCCGGGAGAAGGTGCCGATCAGCGCATCGGTCAGGACCACGCCGCGGACCAGGTCGCTGCCCAGTTCCCTGCTGATGGCCTGCCCGATGGGGCGTTCGATCATGGCCTCCCACGCCTCGGCAGCGCCGGCCCGGGCTGCCAGGGACCGCGCTTCGGAGCGCGGCAGCAGCGGCGAGGTCATGGTCGGCCACAGGGCTTCGGTGAGCTTCCGGCAGGCGGCGTAGAACGCGGTGAAGGCACGGAACTCGCCGTCGGGAGCGCCGACGGCGGCGAACGAGGCGGCGGTGGCAGCCTCGTCCCCGTTGTCCACCAGCAGGGCCCGGCTGCCGTCCGCGGGATCCGGTGTGTAGGAGGAGTAGCGCCGCCGCGCCAGCGTGATGCGCAGGCCCAGGTCCTCGATGATCTGGCGGGGCAGGAGGCTTACGAGGTAGGAGTAGCGCGAGAGGCGCGCGTCGACGCCGTCGAACGCGTGCGCGGACACCGCGGCCCCGCCGGGGTGCTCCAGCTTTTCCAGGACCAGGACGCTGCGCCCTGCCTTGGCCAGGTACGCGGCCGCGGCCAGGCCGTTGTGGCCGCCGCCGACAATGATGGCGTCAAATTCCTTGTTGCCCGACATGGGGTTGCTCGACATGGGCCTATCCTGCCACCCGGGTCCGCCGCCGGGCGCGCGGCGTCCGGCCACCGGACGGGGCGGCCTTGCTGCCGACGGTGCCGTCGCGGCGTTGCTCGAGCCTCTCGGGTGCAGATCAGAGCCGATGCGCGACGCCGACCCGCCCAGATCTGCCCGGGAGAAGGCTCGGCGTGTGCGAGGCAGGCTCCGGGGCAGCAATGTGCCCGGGAACGCAAAAGGCCCCGGTCCGAGGACCGGGGCCAAACGCGGAGACGGGGGGATTTGAACCCCCGGTGGAGTTGTGCCCCACACTTCATTAGCAGTGAAGCCCATTCGGCCGCTCTGGCACGTCTCCAATTGCTAATAACTAGCCAACCAAGGATACGCAGAAGGTGCCACGCAGTGCAAAACGGCCCACCCCGAGCAACGCGGGGTCACCTACAGCCCATCCGGAGGATCCAAAGTCAATTGGTCGTTGCAACATCGGGGTTTAGGCCGCGGTGGCGATTAGTTGGCGCATGCGTTGCTTTGGGGTTTCGAGGTCCAGGGTGGGCCGGGGCCGGTTGTTGAGTTTGTCGGCGATGGTGTTGAGGTCCTCGGCGGTGA
>NZ_JBFRGZ010000022.1:0-74844 GCF_052115605.1 Arthrobacter sp. 2MCAF15
GCAGCGTCGGACGCCACAACGATAGGCTCAGTCAAGGCTCGTGGTCCTGTTCCTGGTTTGAATGCTAGACACACTCATCCCAGCAGGGCCACGGGCCCCTTCTTTATCTACGACACGGAGTCATTTCCCCACGAACCACGAAGAGCCGGTTTCGTCCGGACCGGCAGTGATTGCCGAATCGCCAGACTCCCGGTCATGGCCGGCTCTAGTTGTTGCTGTTTGCGGGGCGACGGCGGAAGTTCATGGGATTTCTCTTTGCTCGAGGGCAGTTCGGGAAGATACCCAGTATCTGGGGACAGTTGTGGGAGGAGGCAGGGTGACGTCGTGGTCGCCCTGCCTCCCTCGCATGCTGCGCAGTTCCCGCGCCCGTCTTTCGGGCTACCTGTTGCGATGGAGTGCGGGAACGGCAGCGCGCGTGCCGGACGTTGAGCCCGGCGGCATGTTGCGTGTCCTCGGATCCTGCCCATCGTGGATGTGCGGTTACCGTGGACGCTTTGGTGGGTTTTGCCGGGACGGGCAACGGCTCGTCAGGTTGCTGACGGGCCGTTTGCCCGAGGCGCGGGACCCGGCTACATGATGCCGGTGGGTACGAGCAGGGCCCAGGCCAGTGCGGGAGCTACGAGGACCACTCCGCCGGCGTAGAACATCAGCTGCTTGTAGACGCGTTGGCGGTCGTTTTCGCGGGCGTTGGCGACAACGAGTGCGCCGTCAGTGGAGAAGGGCGAAACATCCACGACGGTGGCGGCAATGGCCAGTGCCGCGACCGTTCCTGAAGCGCTCAGCGAACTGGATGCCAGCAGGGGACCAGCAAGGGGGATGAATGCGGTCAGCAACGCCGTGGAGGAGGCGAAGGCCGAGCCCACACCGATTACGTAGCACAGGACCAGCGCGATCAGCATGGGTGCGCCCAGGGCGAGGGCCCGCTCTGCAAGGGTATCGATGACACCGACGTGCTGGAGCAGGGAAACGTAGGTGATCATGCCGGCCACCAGCAGGACGGTGGACCAGGAGATACCGCCGATGAAGGTCCGGTGTTCTTTGATGTTGATCAGCGCCAGGATAAGGCCGGCGGAGAGCGCTACAAAGCCGATCGGCATGTGGAAGCCCAGTGTGCAGACAAGCATCGCAAGGATCAACAGGAGGGTGATGATTTGCTGGCCGTGGGGACGGCTGGTGCGGGGCCCGTCAACGTCGACATGCTGGGCGCCTTCGCCGTCCCGCAGCTTGCCCAGAAGGGCGAACAGTACGACGGTCAGTGCCGTCAGGATGAGGTTCAGGGCGAAGCTGGCGGCAAAGAGTGCGCCCTGGGAGATAGGAAAGCCATTCTTCAGTGCGATGTCGTGTACCAGAACGCCGGCAACCGACAGCGGGGAGAACCCTCCGGCGTGCGCTCCGTTGATGATGAACGCACCCATGAGTACGGGATGGATGCGCGATTCGTAGGCGAAGCCGATGGCAGCGGGTGCGAGAAGTGCGACGGCGGCGGGGGAGAAGGTGCCCAACGAAGTCAATGCGGCAGCCAAGAGGAAGAATACCCAGGGGAGCAGCAGTGTCTTACCCCTGACGAGGCGCACACAAGTCTGCACGATGATGTCGATGGTCCCGTTCTTCTGAGCCATGCTGAAGAAGTAGGTGACCCCGATGATCGTCAAAACGATACTGGCGGGGAATTCCGCGAGTATCTCCTTGTCGCTCATTCCGAGCATGAAATATCCGACGCCGAACGATGCCACCAGGCCCATCACCCCGATGTTCAGCGGCCATTTCGTGGCGACGACGAACATCACGACAAGTATGACCAGGGGGATGATCTGTGTAGCGGYCATGGGCGGCTCCGATTCCGAGGTGGCCGCCGGGTTGAAAATGGTACCCCCGAACACGAGGGAGACCAGACCCAGGATCGCGATCGCGGCTACCGATATCAGAAGGATACGGCGCCGGCGATTGGGACCCTTGGAACGGTCTTCCCGGATTTCGCCCTCTGCCTTGGGAGCGGGTTGGTAAATAGTCTTATTCATGATCTTGGCTCCTCATTGAGTTGCTGATGCTAGTGAATCTTCGACAGCAGCGCTGCCGAGAGCTTCCGGAACGTGGATGATGGTGGTGGCGATAGTGCGGGCCGTTCGGTCGACGCCGACCAGCAAGGACCCGTCGCGCTCCTCGCTCCAGGTTTCGATCACTCCCGCGGGAGTGCGTAGTCTCAGGGTGGGCCGCGGAGTGTCGACGCTGATGCTGTTGAGTACGGTGCCCGGGGTCCGTGCGGCGAGGGTCAGCGCGATGCTGCCGGTGATGGCCAATGCAGGGTGGGGCTTTCCCATCGAGAGCATCAAGACATTGACGTCGCAGTCCGGGTCCGACTGGGTGGGCGAGGCGACAATGGCCAGCTTGGGGATGGCGCGGGCAGCTTCTGCGGCCGATAACGCCAGACCCATCCGGACGGCCGCCTGCCGGCGGATGTGTTCCAACGTTTCCAGTTGCAGTTCCACTCCGGCGACCCAGCTGTCGTACCGGGCTGTGTCCAGGCCCAGCTCCTCGGCACGGACAATTACTACTGGTGCTCCGGCGTCGACCATCGATACAGTCCAGCGTGTTCCGCCGGCCATTATCGTGTCAGTCGCTTCGCCGGTGGGCAGCAAATTTCCAGTGGTCTTGCCGGCTGGGTCCTGGAAGCCGAGACCGACCCGGTAGCCGGGGAACGCAACCCCGGGCATCTGAGCATCCGGGACGATGGGCAGGGCGCCGGCGGGAGTGGCGACCCGCTGGATGATGATCTGCCCGGTGTTGGTGTTGCGGGTGACGATGCGGGTGATATCCCCGCTGGGGATCACCCAGCCCTTTTCGATGGCGTAGAGGCCGACAACTGCGGAGCAGTTGCCGCAGTTGCTGCCCCAGTCCACAGCTGCCTCTTCGATGCCGACCTGAGCGAAGGTGAATTCGACGTCGACGTCCTCGTTGGCGGGTCGGCGAAGGATCATGGCCTTGCTGGTTGTCGAGGTTGCTCCGCCGACACCGTCAATTTGCCGGGGGTCCGGACTTCCGAAGAGCCGGGGAAGCAGCTCATCCAGGCTCGTCCTGGTTTCGTCCAGGTGCTCGGTTTCGAAGACCCAGCACTTGCTGGTGCCTCCGCGCATCCATTCTGCTTCCAACTTCATCGTGATCCCTACATCTCCTAGTGCCGCTCATACGTTCAGGCGCCTGAAAACAGAATGAGCTAGATCACAAATGAAGACAATGTTCAATTAATGTAGGGGGATGTAGTGATGCTCAATTCATTGGTATTGCGGGCCAATTAATCCATTCTCTGGCCTTCTGCTGGCGAGATTTCGTTCCCTCAATCACACTGAAGTGCCCGGGATTGCATAGAATGAACCAAACAGACAGAAGGGTTAACCATTGCTTAACGATGCGAGTCAAGATTTATTCGACATCCGCCGGTTGGCCCTGCTGGTGGAGGTTGTCGAGCAGGGATCGATCACCGCGGCGGCGGATTTGATGATGTACACCCCGTCAGCGGTGTCCCAGCAGTTGCGGAAGCTTGAACAAGAGGTCGGGCAGCCCTTGCTCAACCGCCGATCCCGTGGGGTTGCGCCCACAGAGGCGGGCCAGGTGTTGGCCGGGCACGCCCGCAAGATCATTGGACAGATGCGGGCAGCCCAGTCCGACCTGGACCAGATCGCCGGCCTCAGGCGCGGTTCCTTGACCGTAGGCACGTTCCCCACCCTCGCCGGATCATTTTTGCCCCTTGTTATCCGCGCCTTCAAGAAGCGCTATCCGGCAATTGGACTCTCGGTGCGCAGCGCGCGTTTCAACGAACTTGTCTCGGACCTCGAGTCTGGAGTCACCGGACTGTGCCTGCTCTGGGACTATCCCTGGAATCGGTTCCACGACGATTCCATCCGGGTAACGGAAGTCTTCCAGGAGAGCACCGTGATCCTGGTGGCGCGCGGGCACCGACTCGCCGACCGGGATGAAGTGAGGATGGAGGAGCTACGCAAGGAGTCGTGGATAGTTCGCGCGGAGGCCCACCCGGTGGTCGAGGTCCTCCAACGCTCCGCCCACGACGCCGGGTTCGAGCCGACCATTGGCTTCCTGGCCAACGACTACCAGGAGGCCCAGGCCATGGTCAGCGTCGGCATGGGCGTGGCCATGGTGCCCAAAACCGCAGTAGCCCTCCAACACCCGGACGTAAGGGTACTCAGTCTCGGTGCTGCCGCGCCCATGCGGCGGGTTTTGCTGGCCCAGCGCCAGGACAAGGTCTACGCCCCGGCAGAGGTCGCTTTCCAATCCACCCTCTTGGAAATCGCCCGCGAACACATCGGGGACTACCTCTAGGCCGAGGACGGGAAGAAGATCCTGAACTGGGCGCCGCCGTCTGGACCGCGAGCCGGGCCCTGCTTCTTCTCCTCTTGCCCGCAGAACCCTCCCCGAACGTGGTCAGTCCAGTCCCAGCCCGCCACTGGAGCTAATCGGTCCGCCTTGGTAGCGTCGACGCATGGCCATCAAACTTGAGAATGTCGGTATCGCCGTTCGTGACCTCGAAGCAGCAATCGCCTTTTTCACCGATCTCGGGCTCACCGTCGTCGGCCGTGACACGGTCAGCGGCGAGTGGACCGACACCGCCGTCGGGCTTGATGGCAACCACGCCAACATTGCGATGCTCCAGACCCCAGACGGTCATGGTCGACTTGAACTCTTCGAATACATCCACCCCAAAGCGATCGAGTCCAACCCGACCCGCCCGAACGACATCGGCATGCACCGCGTGGCCTTCTCGGTCGACGACATCGACAAAGCCCTTGAGATAGCCGCGAAGCACGGATGCCGTCCGCTGCGCGGTGTGGCGACCTACGGCGACGTCTACAAACTCACCTACCTTCGCGGACCCAGTGGAATCCTCGTGATGCTCGCCGAGGAACTGAAGAAGGACTGACATGGGGATCGGGGAAGCCGAAAAGCCGGCTACGGGCGCAGCGGCACCTGTCGATGCCGCCACTGCTCTGCCGGAAGCCATGACAGGCAGGGCCAGCCCCGCGAAAGCGGCGGTCGGCGACAAGCCGGTCTTCGCATATATCGCGAGCCTGCCTCAGCCGCAGCGCGGCATCGCCGAAACGATCGATGCGCTGGCGGCAAAGACGCTGCCCGACCTCCGGCGCTCGGTGAAGTGGGGCATGTCGTACTACGGCGTCGGCGACGGGTGGTGCTTCAGCTGCGGCGGTTTTGCCGGCCATGTCAAGCTCATGTTTATCAATGGCGCGGCGCTCGAGCCTGTACCGCCGGTGACACCGGTGGGGATGGGCAAGTCGACGCGGGGTGTTGAGCTCGAGTCCTTGGACGACATCGACGAACGCCAGATCGCGGCGTGGATGAAGCAAGTCGCGTCCGTGCCGGGCGTTGGGGGCAAGAGGCGTTGAACCCGGGGCAAGCGGTCGCGTGAAGCGCATGCCCGGGGGGAGTCACTGCTGATCAGGGTGTCGATGGGCCCCCCTTTCGGGGTGGGTGGTTTAGCGGGTGGTCTCGGCCAGGGCCACGGGCCGCGCCGCGGGCAACGTCCGAGCGCGGCGGGCAGCCAGGTCTGCGGGCAGGATCAGGGCCGCAGCGACTGCCGCGGCCAGGAGCAGGAGGGCGCTGCCTGTTGTGAGGGCGACGCTGACCTGCGCGGCCAGGTGCGCTGTTTCCGGCCCGGACGGGACGGTGGCTGCGGCCGCGACCGCAATGCCTAGGCCCAGGCAGGTGCCCACCTGGTGAAAGGTGTTCACCAGCCCGGATGCCGCGCCGGCGTCGGCGGCGGGCGCGCCGACGATGCCGAACGAGGTCAGTGGCGCAAAGGCGAGGCCTTGACCGGCACCGATGAGGATCATCGGCAGGGCCACCCCTGTCAGGTATGCGGAGTCGACGCCGGCTCGGCTGAGCCAGAACATCCCGGCGAGGGTGAGAAGGATTCCGGCCAAGAGGACAACCGAACCCGGCATTCGGCCTAGGAGCCGCGGGATGCTCATCGCTACGACGAAGTTGACCGCCGTCATTGGGAGGAATCCGATGCCGGCCTGCAGCGGGTCGAAGCCGAGCACTTCCTGCAGGAACTGGGTGGTGAAGAAAAAGAACGCGATCATTGCGCCCAGGTAGAGAAAGCGCGCCACGTAGGCGCCGGTGCGGCGGCGGCTCCGGAACAGGCGCAGCGGCATGATGGGCTGGGTGGCCCTGCGTTCTATCAGAACGAACACGATCAGGAACACGACGCCGGCGCTGACGGCTGCGAGCGTGACCGGCGACTCCCAGCCCGCAACAGCGGTGTTAATAATGCCGAACACCAGGGCGCCGACACCAAGGGTCGCGCTGAGCGCGCCGAATACGTCGAAGCGGCCAATAGTGCGTCCGGTCTCGGGGATGAACTTCGGAGCGAGGATGATCATGGCGGCGCCGATGGGTACGTTGACGAAGAACCCGGCCCGCCAGGAGATCCAGTGGGCCAGCGCCCCGCCGATGACCAGCCCCAGGCTGGCACCGATCCCTGCGGTGGCACCGTACAAGGCGACAGCCCGGGTGCGCTCGCGGCCCTCCGGGAAGCTTGCCGTGAGCAGGGACAGCGATGCGGGCGCGACGATCGCAGCCCCAATACCCTGGACGGCGCGGCCGGCAATCGCCCACCAGCCCGCCGGCGCCAGTCCGATCAGCAGCGACGCGATCGAGAACACCACCAGCCCGAACACGAATACCCGTCGGCGTCCGAGCAGGTCTCCTGCCCTGGCGCCGAGGAGCAGCAGGCCGCCGAAGACCAGCGTGTACGCATCCTGAACCCAGGAGAGCTCACCGGTGCTCAGGTGCAGGTCTTCCTGCAGGCTCGGCAGTGCGGTGAAGATGACCGAGTTGTCCAGCAGGATCATGAAGTAGCTGACGAGGATGACCGCCAGGATCGCCGCCGGGTGGGGAGCGATAGGTTCAGGTTTCATGCTTTCAATGCAACCTTGATTCCTTAGGAGCCGGGAGTCACGGCCTTTCCGGGTAACGCCAGTGCCTCCCTCGTCCCATGGACCGCGCGTAGCGTGGATGCCATGACACACAGCGACGACGTGCGGAGATTCCTGACCTCCCGCCGTGCCCGGATCACGCCCGAGGAAGCCGGCCTGCCCGTTTATGGCGGCAACCGGCGCGTTACCGGGCTGCGCCGCGAGGAAGTCGCCATGCTCGCCGGGATGAGTATCGATTACTACATACGCCTTGAGCGGGGGAACCTTTCTGGCGCGTCGGACAGCGTTCTAGAAGCCCTCGGGCGTGCCCTGAAGCTCGACGACGCCGAAACGGCCCACCTTTTTGACCTGGCCCGCGCCGCCACCGCCTCCCCCCGGGTGCGGCGCAAGCGCAGTCCGCAGACGGTGCGGCCAAGCGTGCAACGGGTCATCGATGCGATCACGACGGCGCCGGCTTGGGTCCGCAACGACCGAGGGGATGTCCTCGCCGCCAACGAACTGGGCCGGGCCCTTTATCTGGACATGATGGCCGAGGGCCCCCCTCCGCCGAACAGCGCACGCTTCACCTTCCTGAACCCGAAAGCGCGGGAGTTCTTCGCCGACTGGGAACGCAGCGCGGACGACATCGTCGCCGTCCTGCGCTCCACGGCCGGGAAAAACCCGTACGACAAGGACCTCACGGACCTGATCGGCGAACTCTCCACCCGCAGCGAGGAGTTCCGCACCCGGTGGGCCCGGCACGACGTGAAATACCACCGCGCCGGCCGCAAACGGCTCCACCACCCGATCGTTGGCGACCTGGACTTGAGCTATGAAGCGATGGAACTCCCCGCAGACCCGGGACTGCGCATCAACGTGTACACAGCAGATCCCGGCACACCCTCCGAGGACGCACTGAAAGTCCTCGCCAGCTGGGCGGCGACGCAGCGGGAAACTACCAATGCCACGGTCAGGGAGAAAAACTGAGCCACCGTCCCGCCAATGTCCTGCTCCCGGGCGGGACGGTTACCCCGGCTTCATTCGGCCACGCCGTCCCCTGACCCTTGCGCAGGCTTGATCTTCCGGCGTCTGCGACGGCGCCAGACGATCACCAGGCCAAGCACGACGATGGGGACCAGCACCCAGCCACCGATGTCGAGCGCGTCACCGATGGCATGCGCCAGCGCCCCGGCCAGGTAGGCGAGAACGCTGAGGCTCGCGACCCACGCAATGGATCCTGTGATGGTCCACAGCAGGAACTTGGGCCACGGCATCTTGGCGGCCCCCGCGGCTATGGCGCCCCAGAGCCGGACGACAATGACCCACCGGCCGAAGAACAAGGCTTTGCCACCGTGCCGCTCGAAGAACGACTCCAGTTGGACGATGCGGTTCTCGTCGGCGTGGAAGCGCCGTGCCAGGCGCATCATCAACGGACGACCTCCCACCCGCCCAAGCGCGTAGCCCACCGTGCTCCCGAGCATGGCGCCCAGGCTGCCGACCGCGATAACGGCGGCAAGGTTCAGGTCTCCGTGGCGCGCCGAGGCGTATGCCCCAAGCAGTACGGCCACGGCGGGAAGCGGTACACCGGCGCACTGGGCCAGGACAATCACGAAGACGCCGAAGTAATACCCCCAGTCATCCGCAATCGCTGCCTCCGCGGCGACGGAGCCTGCCCAGCCGAGCGCCAGGACGCGGAGGGCACCTAATCCGGTCATCGCTCACACCTCACTCCGCTGCTCCGCCGTGTTCACCATGACGGTCCCCGGGCTGCCCGCGTTTGATTTGTGGTTGTGACTCCGCCGCGATGGCACCGGGATGGCCCTTGTCTACCTTGTGGCCCCGGCTGCGTCAAGAGCTCACCACCCGGCCGTGCCCGGGCCACCCTTGAACGGACCAACGATCTGCGCGGTGATCCATCCGCCATAGAAGTCACCTTCCTGGAAAGTCACCTGCTCGCCGTTGACCTCGCAGGAGTCCATCAGACCCGGGTAGAGGGCCACTCGGGTACTGAGCGCCTCGAAGCCACGGGTGGGTTCCGGGTAAGTCCACCCGGCACGGCGAACGACGACTCCGCCGGCAACGACGTCGAAGTAGTGCGCTTCTCCCTTGAATTCGCAAAAACTGGTGCCCTCGGTAGGGACGAGCACACCGGCAGGGAATGAATCCAAGGGCAAGTAGTAGGCAGGGGGATGACTCGTCTCCAGGACGCGCACGGCATCGGTGGTGTCGGCGATCACCTGCCCGCCAAGCCGCACGACGACCCGATCGGATCGCGGCTCGACCCTTGGCGGCCGCGGGTAGTCCCACACCGATTCTTGGCCGGCCTTGGGTTTGATGGGCTGGGGGCGCCGGAAGAAGCCGGAGAAACCGTGCTCAGGAGTCATGTCACCATGCTCCCATCTTCCGGGTGGCAGCCACTGACGATCGACAGCGTGCGGGAATCTGACATTCAAGGCCTCGTGGTGCGCAGCGGTTGGGAGCATACTGGATCCCAGCACGTCGCATATGGCGCTGGAAGTGTGAGATGGGATTAGTGGCGTGAACAAGCCCGACGCCGCCATATCGGTCCTGACGCGGACGGCCGCCAGCCGTGCTGGCTGCCGCTGCCAGGCTGCAGCGGGAGGGGGCGGTCGCTGATGGGCTTCGTCCGCCGGTATCCGCTGGTCGCTGCCACAGTACTTTGCTGTTTGGTGGTGGCCGGGCTGCTCCTGAGCGGGAAAGCGGTGGCAGCGCAGTGGACTGCCAGCATCTACGCGCTGTTCGTCACGGTCCGGCTGGCCGCGGACATGATCCGGGCAGCCGTCCACGGACGCCTGGGGGTAGACCTGCTTGCGGTGGCTGCCGTGGCCAGCACCGTGGCCGTGGGCGAATACATCGCGTCCCTGATCGTAGTGCTCATGCTCTCCGGGGGCCGTGCGCTGGAGGACTTTGCGCAGGGACGCGCCCAGCGGGAGTTGAGCGCCCTACTCGAGCGTGCACCGCAGATCGCCCACCGGGAAAGGGCTGGCCGGCCTGCCGAGGACGTCAGCGTGGGGGAGCTCCGTCCCGGCGATGTGCTTCTGCTCAGGCCTGCAGAGGTGGTCCCGGTCGACGGGGTGCTGGCCTCTGAGTCCGGCTCTTTCGACGAATCGGCGCTAACCGGAGAGAGCCTTCCGGTAGAAAGAGCGGCCGGAGACCAGGTCATGAGCGGTTCGGTCAACGGAGGATCTGCGGTACGGATGCGGGCATCTGCGACGGTGACGGATTCCCAATACAGCAGGATCGTTGCCCTCGTGCAGGAAGCTGCGGCCAGTAGAGCCCCTGTCGTCCGGATGGCGGACCGATATGCTGTTCCCTTCACGGTCTTCGCGTTTGTCCTTTCCGGCGTTGCCTGGCTGGCAAGCGGCGATCCGGTCCGGTTTGCCGAGGTGTTGGTGGTGGCCACTCCCTGCCCGCTGCTCATTGCTGCGCCGGTGGCGTTTGTGGCCGGCATGAGCAGGGCCTCCCGGAACGGCATCATTGTCAAGAACGGTGGCACGCTGGAAAAGCTGAGCAGAATCCGCGTCGCGGCCTTCGACAAGACCGGCACACTGACCGGCGGGCGTCCGGTGCTGTTGGAGATTCGCATCGCCGATGGGGGTGCGGGCCTCGGCGCCGATGAGCTACTTCAACGGGCGGCCTCGGCGGAGCAATATTCTTCCCATGTGCTTGCTGCTTCGGTGATGGAAGCGGCGGTCCGCCGGAAGCTGCCATTGCTGGCCGCCAGAAACGCCACTGAACATGCCACCTACGGGGTGTGGGCGGACTTCGGCAGCTGCACCGTCGTCGTCGGCAAGCGCAATTTTGTCGCGGAAAACACCGCTCGGGTGGAGAAGGCACAACTGGCGAGCGGGCAGATGGCCGTATATGTGGGCGTCGACGGTATCTTCGCCGGAGCGCTGATCATGAGTGATGCCGTCCGCCCGAACGCCGCCCAGACGCTGGAGCAGCTGCGCAGGCTGGGAATCCGCGAATCCCTCATGCTGACCGGCGACGCGCAGGAGACGGCGGAACACATCGCCGCCGAAGTGGGCATTACCCGCATCCACGCAGAGTGCCTGCCAGCAGAGAAGGTGCAAGCGGTCAAGGCCCTGACATCCCGGCCGGTCATGATGGTCGGCGACGGCATCAATGATGCGCCCGTGCTGGCAGCGGCAGATGTGGGTGTGGCGATGGGAGCCAAGGGCTCCACCGCCGCCAGCGAGTCCGCCGATGTGGTGATCATGCTCGATGATCTGTCCAGGGTGGCCCGGGCCGTGGAGATCGGACAGCGAAGCGTGAAGGTGGCCTTGGAGAGCATCTGGGTTGGCATCATCCTGAGTACCGGGCTCATGATTGTTGCCGCGTCCGGCTTTATCCCAGCCGTAGCCGGCGCCCTGTTCCAGGAGCTGGTGGATCTGGCCACGATCCTCAACGCGCTGAGGGCGCTGGGACCGGCCCGGGGGAGGGAGCCTGTCAGGCAGGCGGCACCGGGACCGGCGATGCCGGTAACCAAAGTTCTTCCCTGACCGCCGTTCCCGGGCTGAGCGGCGACCCTAACCGCTTGTCGGTTGGTGGCCGTCACGCCTTGTCATGCTGGACCTTGTGCAGGCGGGTAACGATGGTGGGGCAGGGGACGTTCAGCAGGACGGCGTGGGCAGTGGACCCCAGTACAAGCCGGGAAAATGCTCCGCGCCCGCGGCTGCCGATGACCAGCAGCCGGGCCTCCCGGGCGGCTTCGACCAGGGCCTTGGCAGGTTCGGTGTCGGTTACGAGCCGCTGATGGATGGCCAGGTCCGGGTACTTGTCCCGCAGGCCTGCCACCGATTCGGCGAGGACCACCTTGTCCTCCTCAACGATGGTCTCGGCCATCCCGCTGGTCGGCAGCCGGGTCTCGACCCACCTGGCCGGGCTGCGGAGGGCAAGGACCACCGTCAATTCGTCGCCGGCGCGGTCGGCCTCGGCCGCGGCGACGGACACGGCCTGGAGGGATTCCTCGGATCCGTCCACGCCGACCACGACTCCGTGGCGGCCCGTGTCCGGCGTTGGCGGGATGACGGCGACCGGACTGTCCGAGGCGGAAACAACCTGCAATGCGCGGTCGGTCAGCGGCCCGCCGTCCAGCCAGTGCCGGTCGTGCGCCCCGACGACCAGCATGGCGGCTTCCATCGACGCTTCCCGGAGGGCCGCACCCGCGCTGCCATGCCGTAGCTGAACCTCGATATCGACGTCGGGGGCCTGCGCGCGGGCGCTGTCCTGCGCCTTCTGCAGCTGTTCCATGGCCGCTGCCCGGACGACGTCGTGGTATTGGAAGTCCGGGGTCATCCACCGGTCGTCCACGGCGTAAACGGCGATGACGGGCAGCTTATGCTGCGACGCGCGCTGGAGCGCCCACGTCAGGGCGGTTTCGCTTCGCGTGGACCCGTTGATACCGACGACAATTGGATTGGTCATTCGAATCCCGATCTTCCCCTGCTTGAGAGCTGCATCATCTGAGCGTCGTTTGTGCGCCGGCAGTTTCGGCACGGCACGCCGACGATTCAGTGTGTGCCCAAGGCACAATCGCTGTCAGGGCCTAAAGCCCCAACGTGAACGACTACGGGTTTCGCCGGTACACGGCTGTCCCTTCCCGAGCCTTGTGCCGGGACTTATGGCAGATTCCGGCCGCCGGAGAGTCCATGAGACTGGGAAAGGAGGGTAGGAGGCCTGACCATGACTGTTCTTGTTGCTTACGCAAGTGCGATGGGAAGCACCCGGGAGATAGCTGAGCACGTAGCCTCCCGGATGGCTGTTGCACTGGGCGAGGTCGAGTGCCGCTCCGTGGAGGAGGTCGAGTCGGTCTCCGGCTACCAGGCCGTCGTGGCCGGAAGCGCCATCCACAATCAGGCGTGGTTGCCCCAGGCTTTGCTGTTCTTCACCCGCCTTGCGCCCGACCTGGCCACACGACCTGTCTGGGCGTTCAGTGTGGGGATGTCCGCCGCCTTGCCGAAGCCGTTTCGCGAGCGCGGTCGGGCACTGCAACAGAAGCACCTGGAACTTGCCCAGTTTCAGGAAGTTGCTCTTCGCGGCCACAAAGTCTTCTCCGGCGTGTACAGGGCAGGCCAGATGCCGGCTCCGCTCCGGGTCCTGTTCCGTCTCACCGGCGGCCACTTCGGAGACTTGCGGGACTGGGCGGCTCTGGACGCGTGGACGGATGAAATTACAGCCCAACTCGCCAAACCTGGGGTGAAGCGCTCCCCTGAAAACTTGGTCTGAGGTGGTGTGCAAGAAACGGGGGGATAGTACGTGCCAGATGACCCTGTGGTTTCTGGTCCGGCCCCCGGCGGGAATTTTCGGTCGGAGCCGGCGTTAGGTCACTGTATGAAAGCAATCGTGTACCGTGCCACCGGCGATCCCTTTGTTCTCGAACTCGTGGACCGCGGGATCCGCGAGCCGGGACCCGGGGAGGTGCGCGTACGGATCATGGTCTCCGCGGTGAACCCCACCGACTGGAAATCGCGCCGCGGCGCCAAACCCGGCGAGCCCTTGCCCTTCGAGGAGGTCGTGCCGAACCAGGACGGCGCCGGAGTGCTCGACGCCGTCGGACCCGGCGTCGAGCATCTCCGCGTCGGTGACAGGGTCTGGCTGGCCCTGGCCGCTTACCAGCGCGCTGACGGCGGGACAGCGCAGGAATTCACCGTCCTGCCGGCCGAGCGGGTCTTTCCGCTGCCGGAGAACGCCGGGTTCGACCTCGGCGCAAGCCTGGGCGTACCCGCGATCACCGCCCACCGGGCCCTGACCATCGCCGAGGACGGCCCGCGGCGACTGCACCCGGGAGCCTTGGACGGCAAAATAGTCCTCGTCGCTGGTGGGGCCGGCGCCGTGGGCCATGCGGCGATCCAGCTCGCCAAGTGGGCCGGCGCGGTTGTGATCACGACCGTGAGCGGACCGGCCAAGGCCGCCCTGGTCACGGCCGCCGGCGCCGATCACGTCATTAATTACCGGGAAACCCACGCGGCCGCGGAGATCCGCCGGATCGCTCCCAACGGCGTCGACCAGATCGTGGAGCTGGCGCCCGCGCAGAACGCGGAACTCGACCTGGCGGTGGTCCGCAACCGCGGCTCCATCGCCGTCTACGCCAACAACGGCGGCGACCAGATGACCCTGGACGTGCGCCGGCATTTCAGCCTCAACGTCCGCTACCAGTTCGTGCTGCTCTACACCGTTGGCATGGCAGCCGTGCACGCCGCCGCCGAGGACATCAATGCGGCCATCGCCGACGGCGCACTCCCGGTGGGAGAGGCCGCCGGCCTGCCGCTGCATCGCTTTGTCCTGGCAGACACGGCTGCGGCCCACGCGGCGGTGGAAGAGAGCATCGTCGGCAAGGTGCTGATCGATGTGCCAGCGCGCTAGGCGACACCTCGTCGGGAGCCTCGCGGCGATCACGCCGTGCAGCCGCTGGCCTGAGCGTTCCTGAGGGCCTAGCTGCTGCGCAGGAGGTTTACGTCGGCAGCGTCCGGGTAGGCGGCCTGGGTGCCCTTCTTCGTGGCGGCCAAGGCCGCGGCCACCGAGGCAAATGCCGCGGCCTCCGTCAGGGATTCCCCGTCGGCCAGCCGCGCAGCCACGGCGCCCGTGAACGCGTCGCCGGCCCCGGTGGTGTCCACCGCTACGACTTTGGTGGGTGGAATGAGGGTGACTCGCTGTGCGTCGGCGGCTTGGGAGTCCAACACCACGGAACCGTGGGCCCCCAGCGTCACCAACACCCGGTGCAAGCCGCGGTCAGCGAACTGCTGGCGCACCGGCTCCCATTCGCCGGCGTCCATGCCGGCACCCGGTACGGAAACCTTCCCCAGGAACAGGGAAGCCTCATGCGCGTTGACCAGCAGCACATCGCTCAACCGGGCCAGGGCCTGTGGGATCTCGGCGTAGGGCGAGAGGTTTAGCAGGACCGTCGCGCCGGCATCGTGGGCTGCTTGGGCGGCGGCCGCAACCGTGTCGAGGCCAACTTCAAGGCAGAGGCAGACCACCGCGGCGCCGTCGAAAAGGTCGGCGGCTGCCTCGACGTCGGCCGGGGTCAGGGTGCCGTTGGCGCCGGCGGAGATGATGATGCTGTTCTCGCCGAGGGCATCGACCGAGATAACGGCGACGCCGGTGGCGGCGGCGGCGGCACGGCGGACGTGCGAGACGTCCACCCCGGCGCGGGCCGTCGACTCGAGCAGCAGTGCACCGTTGGGGTCCTCGCCCACGGCGCCCACCAGACTGACGCGGCCGCCCAGCTTGCTGGCAGCCACCGCCTGGTTGGCGCCCTTGCCGCCCGGATTGACGGCGAAGCCGTTGCCGTGGATCGTCTCGCCCGGCTGGGGGAGCCGGTCGCAGTAGATGGTGAGGTCGGCGTTGAGCGAACCAACGACGACGATCCTCGATTCCGGTGCGCTGGCTTCGGTGCTCATTCGGTTACCTCGGCGTCGGCGGGCTTCGGGATCAGGAGGGACGCGGCGAAGGCTGCGGCGGTGATGGCGAGGCCCGCGATAACGACGGTCAGGTACGACGCTTTGGCATCACCCATGGACGACGTGGCGACGAGGACCGCCGGGAGCACCAGGAAGCTCAGCCCGGCGCCGAGGTTGAAGGCACCGGCGTTCATGCCAGGCAGGAAGCCGGGGTTGCCCTCCGGCGAGAGAACCACACCAAGGCCGTTCAGCATGATGTTGACCGTACCGGCGTACATGATCCCCAGCAAGGCCGTGCCGATCATCATCATCGGCAGGCTGTGCAGGCCGAGAAATGCGATGATCGCCAAGGCCGCGAGGCTGCCCAACAGGCCGATGCGCAGGACCTTTGTGTAGCCCAGGACAGGGGCCAGCCGGCCGCTGATCGGACCGAAGATCCAGCCCAGCAGGGCGTACGGCGTGAGGATGAGAAGGGACATTTCGGTGGGGCCGACGCCGAAGCCCGGGTCGGCTGCCTGGACGTACGCCGGGACGATGCCGTTGATGACGGCGAAAATGCCGGTCATGGTGAGCGTGGTGGTGAGCAGCGGGGCCCAGGTGGAGCGCTGGCGAAGGTGCACGGTTTCCACCATGGGCGCCTTGGCACGTTTCTCAACCGTCCAGAAAGCGAAGAACGCGGCGGCCGCCACCACGACCAGGCCGGCGGCCAGCATCAACGTGCCGGCAGAGAAGTCCGCGGCAAGCTTGGAGCCTTCGTTCAGTGCGGTCAGGAGTGCTCCCACCGCGATCACGATGAAGAAGACGCCCAGCCAGTCCATGGTGGTGCCTGCAGCCGGCTTGCTCTCGCCGGCCAGGACGGCAACCAGGACTGCGGCTGCCACAGCGAGGGCGACCATGAGCCAGAAGATGCTGCGGAAACCGAAGTGCTCGGCAAAGTAGCCGCCAACGAACGAATCGACGCCGGCCACGCCGCCATTGACCGCCGTGATGAGGCCCATGAGTGCGCCGTATTTGCGCGGGTTGCTGACCGCAGAGCGGAGCATGATGAGGCACAGGGGGACGGTCGGGCCGCTGACGCCCTGGATGATGCGGCCCACGAAGAGCCATGTGACGTCCGGCGCGAGGCCGGCGATGACCGAGCCTACGGCCATCATCAGCATCATGCCGAGAAGGATCTTCTTGCGCCCCACGATGTCGCTGAGGCGCGGCAGGAAGAGCGAGAACAAGGCTGCGGCGGTGAAGAACCAGGTTTGGGACAGCCCGATGACGGCCTGGTCCGTTTGAAGTTCGTTGCCCATGGTGACCAAGGCCGGGCTGAGCATGGATGCGTTGAGCTGGAAAGCCACGCAGGCGGCCAGCAGTGCGACCACGAGCGCGGTGACGTTGCCGCGGGTGGTCCTGGTGTTGTCGGAGATTAACGTGGTCATTTACTTGGCCTCTCCGGCAACGGCGCCTGCGGTAGCGGCCCCGGCCATGGCGGGGGTTGCCGCTGCCGTGGCGGCGGGAGCGCCGCCCTCTCCGATCCGGACGATCGCATCTGTGACGAGATCCCAGAACTTCTCATGGTCCAGGTCCATGGCGACGGACGTGTGGCAGTCGTCCGGGGCGGGCGCGCGGAAGTCGGCCACGGTCATGCCGAGCGTCAGCCTGCCCTGCAGTTCGATGTCCACCGGGACCTTGCGCGTGGTCATCACCGTGGGGTCGATGACGTAGGCAACCGCGCACGGATCGTGGACCGGCGGGTAGTCGAAGCCCTGCGCGTCCTTGTAGGTCTTGGTGAAGAACTCCATCAGTTCCATGACGAACTTTGCCGGCTTGGTGCCAATGGCCGCGATCCGGTCCACAACCTCCGCAGTGGCCAAGGCCTGGTGCGTGAGGTCGAGGCCCACCATCACCACCGGCCACTTTTCGTTGAACACGATGTGTGCGGCTTCGGGGTCGATGATGATGTTGAATTCAGCAACGGCACTCCAGTTGCCCACGTGGTAGCCGCCGCCCATGAGGACGACTTCCTTGACCCGTTCCACGATGCGGGGTTCCTTGCGGGCTGCCATGGCGATGTTGGTCAGGCCGGCGGTGGGGACCAGGGTGACCGTACCCGGCTCATGCGCCATGACGGTTTCGATGATCAGGTCGACGGCGTGGCGCGGGTCCAGCTCGATGGCGGACTCGGGCTGGTCGGGACCGTCCATGCCGGTCTCGCCGTGAATGCTGGGGGCTGTTTCGATAGTGCGGACCAGCGGGCGGTCGCAGCCCGCGGCGAACGGTACGCCCGTGATGCCCGCAATCGTGCCCACCGAGAGTGCGTTGCGGGTGACCTTTTCGAGGGTCTGGTTGCCTACAACCGTCGTGACGGCGAGCAGTTCGATATTGGGGTTGCCGTGAGCCAGCAGCAATGCCACTGCGTCATCATGTCCGGGGTCGCAGTCAAGAATGATCTTCCTGGGCGCCGGTGTCAGGGGCTGTGTTTCCATTGTTGTCTCCACGTCATTGGGGCCTGCGGTGCAGGGCAACCGCGCCCGCCGGCATGCTGCACAGTTTCTGCGCCGGCCGCTGGGGATTGGGTGCCTTGCCCGAACAGGGCACTAAGCATTCACAGGAATTCTGGCATCGCTCACCGCAGTACGTCAAACGCTTAACGTCATTGCGTCAAGCGCTTGATGCCTTGAGATGCCTGAAACTCCAAAATGTTGGCTACGATCGATGCATGGTCACCCTCGATCGGCGCAACGCCYGCGCGCCCCGCGTTACGGCTGCGATGGTGGCCGAGCGCGCCGGTGTTTCCACGGCCACGGTTTCCCTGGTAGCCAACGGGAAAACCAGGGGGCGGGTGTCCGAGGACAACATTTCGCGCGTGCGTGAGGCCATCGCAGAACTGGGCTACGTGGTGGACGGCATCGGAAGCTCGCTGGCCAAGGGTGTGAGTTCCATCGTCATCCTCGTGGCCCCCGACATCTCCAACCCGTTTTTCGCCAAAGTGATCGCCGGAGTGCGGGAGTCCCTTGGCGCCGAGTACCAACTGCTGCTGTCCGTCACCGACGCCGGCGAGTTCCCGCAGGCCGAGGACGTCCGGAAGCTCATGGCGCTCCGGCCGGCCGGCCTCCTGGTGGATGCCCCCAACGCCGGCTTCCTCGAAGAACTGTCCGCCGCCGGCCCCCTGGTACTGCTGGATGCCCCCGGGCTGGAGGCCTACGCCCCCTCGGTAAACCTGGACGTCGCGCGCGGCGCACGTGAGCTGGCAGCGCACCTCGCCGATTCGGGGCACACCCAAGCTGCCTACATCGACAGCGTGACCGGGACCGCCACCTTCGAGGTGCGGCGCACCGCGTTCCTCGCGGAGGCCAGGGCGCGCGGGATCTCGGTGGCGCCCGACTGCATCATCAGCACCACGATCGACGTCGGGTCGGCCGCCGCGGCGTTCGCCCGGGCCTGGCCGCAGTGGCAGCGCACCGGAGTCACCGCCGTCGTATGCGGAACGGACACGCACGCCTACGGCGTCCTGCAGGAAGCCCGCGTGGCGGGAGTCCGCATTCCACGGGAACTTGCCGTGGCCGGCTTCGACGACTTGCCTTATTCGGCAACCAGCAACCCCGGCCTGACGAGCGTGCACCTGCCGGCCATGCCGCTGGGACGCAAAGCAGGTCAGCAGCTCCGCTGGCTCATGGAAGGATCTGAGCTGGAGGAGCCGAATGTAACGCTTGGCAGCTCGCTGGTGGTGCGCGGTTCAACGGGCTGACCGAAGGGCGCGGGAAGGAACACTCATGACCGGCCGATACGTCGGCCGGTCATGAGTGCCTGGCTACCCAGCCGTGCGCGTGGTGAATGGCAGGACCAGCCGGGACTGGTGGGCGGCGTCGCGGTAGATCTTGTGGGTGACAGGCCGGCCCACGGGCAGGTGGAAGGCATCCGGCGGCAGCAGGGCGTTGTGCTCGTCGGCCAGCGGCTCGCCGTTCGAGAGTTCCACCGTCAGGACGTGACCTGGCTTGAACGTGTTCGCGAACGGGTAGAGGCGCAGCACGTACTCCTGGATGGTCCCCGGCTCCACCGGCACGGAGCGGGTGTGCGGGTGGTGCGGGCTGCCTTCGGTGGTCCGCTCGTCGAGCTCGCGGTGGGAGGCCTTGAGGTAGCCGCTGGTGATGAGCTGGCGTTTGCCGTTGGGGGAGTAGTCCCACAGGCGCAGGATGAAGTTGGTATCCGGCTGGTCGATCTCGGCGAAGATGTGGGCGGCGCCGGTGCCGATCAGCTCCGTGGCCTCCTCGAAGGCCGGCGTGGACCAGCTGATGATCTCCACCTTGTCCGTCACCGTCAGCGGCGCCTGGTAGAAGCCGTCCGGGGCGGCATACTCGACGCCCATCAGCTCGGGCTCGGTGGACAGCTTGTGCCGCGGGCGAAGAAACAGGGACTTGTATTCAATGTCCTTCGGCGGCCACGCCTCCGCGGTGGCCACCTCCCGTGAGCCCTCCACGAAGACGCTGACGGCGGGTTCGTCCATGACGCCGTTGTCGATGCCCTTGATCCAGTAGTCGTACCACCGGAACATCTTGTCGTGTTCCTCGATGAAGGGCCGCGACTGCATCGGCGGGTACGGCCCGATGTCCAGCTTCTTGGGGCCGTTCAGCGCGTTGTACAGTTCGATCGTGCCGTCCATGGTCCAGCCGCGGCCCTGGTCGATCTGGAGGTAGACCGGGATGTCGATGTTCGGGGCCAGAGTGATGGGGTTGCGTTCCTCATACCAATCCCCGTCGAGCTCGTTCATCACGATGTCGAACCAGGCTTCGTGGTTCTTCGGGTAGTTCAGGACGTGGACCAGGTTGGGCCAGGCGGCGACGTCCGGATCCTGCAGCCGCTCCTGGACGAGCCTTTTCAGCTCCCCGGGGGCGTGCTTCTCGATCATGCGTGATTTGACGTTGTCGGTGAATGCCCAGCCCGAGTCGCCGCCGCGGCCCTCGCGGGCGGCGCGCGGCATGAACCACATGATGCCGCCGTGGTAGGTGGTCTCGTAGAAATCGTAATGTCCGCCCGAGACAAAGATCGCCTTCAGGCTCGGCGGCCGCTCGGCCGCTGCCAGCACCTGCATGGAGCCGAAGTAGGAGATGCCCACCATGCCGACGTTGCCGTCGCACCAGGGCTGCTCGGCAACCCACTCGATGAAGTCGTACGCGTCCTGGCCCAGGGAAACGCCGCCGGCGTTGTAGTTGCCGATGTGCTCGCCGCCGGAGTGGCCGGAGCCGCGCAGGTCGCCAATGACGTGGACATAGTCCTCCTTGACGATGCGCGCGATGTCTCCGGCCTCGATGCAGCCGTCCCACATCGGGCTGGGGCGCCGCTGCGGCGGGGTGGTGAGCGCCAGCGCCTGCAGTTCCTTGCCGTAGGGGCTCAAGGCCACCAGCGCCGGGCGCGGCTTGTCCTCGACGCCCTGATAGGCGTCCGCGGCGAGCTCGACGCCGTCCCGCATGGGGACCCGCAGGTCCTTGCGGATGGCAATCTTCTCCCCACCCGCGTCGATCCTTTGATACTCATTCATGATTGCGAAGCTCCTCTGCTAAGAGATCTGGGTTGAACTGCGTGCGGTAGCCGTGCAGCGTGGTGAAGAACGGAGAGGGCTCCAGCGTGGGGTCACCCGTGTAGCCAAGCTCCTCGGCAACCGGGGCGAACGGGGAGTAGACCGAGTCGGTCTCCTGCGGGCCCTCGCGCAGGTGGCGCCGCGCGGCGTCGTCGATCCTGGCTTCCAGGTCAAGGCTGCCCTGCAGGGCCCGCCGGGCCGCTTCACGGTCCAGCTCGACGCCGTACGGCACGCCGTCCGCATTCCTGTAGGGGTGGCCCAGGTAGAGATGCTGCGGGCGGATCTCGTCGCGAAGGTAGGTCAGGCTGGCGCGGTAGGCGGCAGGATCCTCGTAGCCCGGGAAGCCGTTGGCGGCTCCGTGGATCTGCACGGCATCGCCGACGAAGACCGACTGCTGGCCGTCCACGACGTACGCCACCGACCCCGCCGTGTGGCCCGGGATGTGGTGGACGGACACCGTGACGTCCCCGCCCAGGGAGAGGGTCTCGCCGCCCTTCACCAGCAGGGTCGGCTCCATCTCGCCGGAGATGACTTGGTTCGCTGCCTTGGTTTGCTCCGCCACTGCGTCGGAATTGTCGAGGTACTGCTGACGCACGCCTACGTACTGGTCAACATGCGCGCGCCGGGACCGCAGCAGGGGAGCGTCGGCCTCATGGATCACGACTTTGGCGCGGCGGCCCGTGAGTTCCCAGAGGGCGTGCGCGCCGCCGAGGTGGTCGATGTGGCCGTGGGTCAGCAGAATCCAGCGCACGTCCTCGATGCGCCGTCCCAGCTTCTCGAGCGCGGGGATCATGCCGTCGGCGGGCGACGACGCGATCCCGGTGTCCACAATGGCGGGTTCCGGAGCATCGATGAAGAAGCTGTAGAGGCCAAAACGACCCCAGGGCGACACCAGCGGATGAACAGCAACCGGCTCCGTCATTGGACGGCCCGAGCGTTCAGGAATTCACCGGTCTCCTGGAATGCGCGGTGGAACTCCGGGATCCAGGAGAAGTGCTGGACGAATCCGTGGCCGGCGCCGGGGTAGCGGCTGACTGTCGCGTCCACGCCGGCTTCCCGCAGGCGCCGGCCGTAGAGTTCGCCCTCGTCGCGCAGGGGATCGTACTCGGCCGTGATGACCAGCGCCGGCGGCAGGCCGGTCAGGTCCTCGCGCTTGATGGGGGAGACGAGGGGGTCCGCCGGATCCGCCCCGCTCTCGAGGTAGAAGGAGTTGAACGGCGCCAGGCCAGCCGTCTCCAGCCCGTAGCCTTCAGCGTTCTCCCGCAGCGAGGGGTAACGGGCGACGTCGAAGTCCAGGTCAAGGGACGGGTAGAACAGGATCTGGTGCGAGATGGCGTCGAACCCGTCATCGTGGGCCTTGGCGGAGACGGCGGCCACGAAGGTGCCGCCCGAGCTGTCGCCGGCGATGGCGAGGTTCTTCCCGTCCCAGGCCAGGCCGCTACCCTGCGCGGCGGCCCAGCGGACCACGCCGTAGCAGTCATCCAGGCCGGCCGGGAAAACGGATTCGGGGGCCAGCCGGTAGCCGACCGAGATGACCTTGTAGCCGGTCTCCTGGGCCAGGGACCGTGCCACGCGGTCGTGGGTGTCCAGGCTGCCCAGGAAGAACGCGCCGCCGTGGAAGTACACCAGTAGACCGAAGGCGTCAGCCGCCACCGGTGTGTAGATCCTTACGGGCACTTCGCCCGCGGGCGTCACTGCCGTGGCGTCCTCGACAGAGTACAACGGCAGGCGGTCCTCGGGTGCGGGAACCTGGGCTGCCTCCCCGGCGCGCATGGCCCCAGGGTTCAGCGGACCAGGAGGCGGCGGGGGCAGGGTGCCGAGGATCTCGGCGATCTGCGGGTGAATTGGCATTGTGTGGTCCTTCCTTACTGGTTGGCCGGGAATGCTGAGTCCACCGCGTCGGCGTGCCAGCCGAGGCGCGACACCCGCTGCAGCTCATCCGTCAGCGGCTTGCGGGTGGCCTCGTAGATGGTCAGTGCGTCCTTCACGGAGGTGCCCTGCACCAGCGCGTCGGCGAAACCGCCGGCGTCCAGGATTGCCGAGTTGGCGCCCTGGCCCTGGTGGTGGAGCATCGCGTGGGCGGCATCGCCGAGCAGCGCGACGGAGTCGGTGTGCCACGAGTCGAGGGAGTCGATGTCGAATACCGAACGGCTGGTCACCTGGCTCAGGTCCAGCTCCCGGGCGACCCGGACGATCCGCTCGTCGAAGCCGTTCAGGATCTTCTCGAGGTACTCAGTGGAGATCTCCGGTGCCCACGAGTCGTCATCGGACGGGGCCGTGATGTCGTACGAGAGCTGCCCGCGGTGACGCAGCGGCAGGTTGTAGGCGATCGTGCCGTTCTCGCCCATGTAGAAGCGCGGGTTGTCGTCCGTCACAAGCCCGTGGGCGTCATCGATCGAAATGACCGCGCGGTAGGCGTGCTCGCCGGAGAACACCGGCTCCTTCTGCGAGAAGAGCTGATTGCGCACCGTTGAGCGGATGCCGTCGGCGCCGATGACGAGGTCTGCGGTGACGATCTCGCCGTTCTCGAAAGTCAGCGTCGCGTGGTCGCCGTTGTCCTCGATGGTCTCCAGCTTGTAACCGAGGTGCACCATGCCCTCCGGCAGGACGCCGAGCAGGGCGTCGATGAAATCCCCGCGGTGGATCATGCGGTTGTGGTTGACCTGCTCGTAGGCGCGCAGGAAGGGCCATTCCTCGTTGGCGAGGACGTGCTGACCGTCCGCACTGAGGATTTCGAGGTGGTCGCTGGGCGAGCTCACGGCGGCGATCGCATCGAAGATGCCCCACTTGCGGAACAACTCGACCGACGGCGGGCGCAGCCCGATGCCGGCGCCAACCTGGGCGAGGGCGGAAGCCTGCTCGTAAACGTGGACATTCTCCGCACCGATGTTCTGCAGGGCCTTGGCCACCGAGGCCCCGCCGTAGCCGCCGCCGATGATGGCGATCTTGAGGTTCTTGATGTCTGAAGTCTTCATTGGTTGTTTCTCTTTCTTGACCCAGGGCGGACCCGGGAAAACTTGGGTAGAGCGGTTGGGGATCAGGCCTGCAGTGACAGGAAGTCGGCCGGATTGTCCTCGAGAAGGAGTTTGAGGGTGGCCTCGTCGATGCCGGCCGCCTGCATGTCCGGGATCATGTCTTCGAAGATGTAGTTGATGGTGTGGCCCTTAACGCCGGGCCAGCCCAGCGGGCTGCAGTTCGCGTCGGCCGAGACGAGGAGCTTGTCGGCATAGCCCTTGTTCACGAGGTTGACGAAGTGCTCCATGCGTTCGGCGCGCTTGCGGCCCCAGAACGGCGGATCCGGCAGTTCGAGGTCATAGCCAAAGGTGTCGAACCCGATGCGGCCACCCTGGTCGTAAATCCAATCGTGCGGGGTGATCGGAGCGTTCAGGCCGTCGTCGGCGTGGCCGAAGAGCACGCGGTCCAGCGGGAGTCCTTCCTCGTTGAAGATGTTCACTGCCGGCTGGGGGTCGATGGCCAGGTGGGTCAGGATCGGCGCGCCGGTGACGACGGCGGCGCGCGCCGCGGCCCGGTAGATGCGCTTGTCAAGGTCCGTCATGCGTCCACCGCGGCTCACGCCGACCTTGATGACGCCGGCCTTCGCGCCCGTGTTGCCGATGCCGACGGTGATCTCGTGAATGAACACCTTCGTGAGGTAGTCCACCGTGGCGCGGGAGAAGTGCGGCAGGGCGGTGTCGCCGCCGACGAAGCCGGTGCAGGCCACGATGTGCACGCCCGTCTTCCGGGACAGGGACTTGTAGTAGTCCACGTCGCGGCCGTTGCAGATGCCGGTGGCGTCGACGAAGGTTCCGCCGCCGTATTCACGGAATTTCCGCAGCTTCGGCACGGTCTCCTCATAAGCCTGCTCCGGGGTTTTCCACCATTTGGTGTCCAGCTCGGACCCGGGCATGCCGTAGCCGATGTGTTCGTGGACCGCCACGATTTCCAGTTCTTCGGCGGGGATGGTTCCCAGCACTGTGTTGACCTTGGTCATTTCGTTCACCTCAGGGGTTCGGAAGTTGTTGTGTGAGGGCGGACGCGTGCTTAGCGCACTGTCAGCAGGTTGCGCGGGTTGTCCACGAGGATGCGCCGGGTGTCTTCTTCGCTCAGGCCGTGGGCCTTGAGGAAAGGCACGAAGGTAGTCAGGACGTGGCTGTAGGGCAGGGCGTACTCCGGCAGGCCCTTTGCCACGCCGATCGAGTTGCCCGACAGGATGATCTTGTCGGCGTGGCCAGCCTTGACGAGCTCGAGCACCAGGTCGGCGCGATCGCGGTCGGTGAGGTAGTCGGCGTGGTCGTTCAGGCCCACGTGGTCGATGCCGACGAAGGCTCCGCGGCCGGCCACCTCGACGGCGGAGCCGGCGGCGTCTTTGCGGTCCAGGTCGCCGACGAGCACCCGGTCGGCCCCGATCTGTTCGTCCAGGACGACGTCGAGGTCGTGCAGGACGTCCGCGCCGAAGCGGATGGAGACCGGGACGCCGGTGTTCTTGGCTGCCCGGGCGGAGCCGCGGAACAGGCTTTCCTCGGTCGGGGTCATGCCGGCGCGGTCGGCGGTGGTGGCGACGATGCCGGCTGCGGCGCGGCGCTCAACCCGG
This sequence comes from Arthrobacter sp. 2MCAF15, assembly GCF_052115605.1. Lineage (NCBI taxonomy): Bacteria > Bacillati > Actinomycetota > Actinomycetes > Micrococcales > Micrococcaceae > Arthrobacter > Arthrobacter sp. 2MCAF15. Next base: position 25,525 of record NZ_JBFRGZ010000022.1, read on the forward strand.
GGGACCACCATCCCCTCAGTGACCTCCCTGCCGAAGAGATCGCTGAATTTTTCGGCCGGCCAGGGGGTGGGCGGGTTGGTCTGCGGCGTCAGGAAGTATCCGCCGAGCTCCTCCTCCGGGCCCAGGCCCGTGGAGGCGACGATGTGGACACCGGTGGAGCGGGACAGTGCCTCGTACAGTTTCAGGTCGCGGCCATGGAACATGCCGGTGCTGTCGACGATCGTCTGGCCGCCGTGCTCGCGGAAGTCCGTGAGTTTCGCAGCCAGCGCCTCGAAGATCTCAGCCCGGTCCATGGAGATGTCCGGGGCGTACTGGGCACCGGGGAGCACCGAGAGCAGGGCTTCATGGACCGCGACGACGCCCAGCTCAGAAGCGGGGACGGGACCCAGGACCGTGTTGACGGTTTGCCCCGCCGGGGAATGGAACGCGTCACCGGTAGCGACGGGTGTGGTGTGACTCACTTGGCTTCTCCCTTGAAGATCGGGTGCTTATGCAGGGCGCCTCGGAGCTTTGTGCCGTCGCTCCGGTGCAGAGTAGCCAGCGTCACATATTTCTTTACACTGTGTCAAGCAAATAGTCAGAACGTACATTTAGCATCCAGCTGGAACGCCTCGATTGAGGTGAGCATGGTGTTTATGAATCTAACGGTCAGTTCATATGCTTGACAGCGTGTAAAGATTGATATCAGACTGTGGGGAGCGCCACATCCAGTCCGGCCTATGCCGGCCCCTCCGTGAAGCACCAGTCCTGGCGCTCAACCGAAGAACCGACCGGAAACAAAGGAGTTTCATTGATGAGTCAGTCCATTAAGGTGTCGAGCCGCGGCTCGGTACGTGCGACGTTCGTGGCCGCCTACAGCGCGGTCACACTCGCTCAAATCACCAACGCGCTGCCCGGCGCCCTCAGCGGCACTTTTGCCGCGGAATTCCATACCTCGGGTGCAGGCCTGACGTGGATCGCGGGCATGTTCCTGATGGGCATTGTGGTGTTCGAGCTCAGCTGGGGGCTCCTCGGCGACGTGCTCGGACGCAAAAAGCTGCTGTACGCCGGCGCGGCGCTGAGCGTCGTCGGCTCCGTCCTGGTCGCGCTGGCCCCGACCACCGAGATGATGATCTTCGCGCAGGCGGTCGGCGGTATCGCGGCGGGTATCCTCTTCCCCATCTCGCTGTCCATGATCGCGGCGATCACCCCAGACCACCGGGCCCGGGCCCGGGTTATTGCCACGTGGGCCGGGTTCCTGTCTCTCGGCGCGGTGATCTCACCCGTGCTCGCCGGGCTCACCGCGCAGATGTTCACCGTGCCGGGCGCCGGGCCCGGCGCGCCGAACGTGTATAGCGGCTGGCGTGTCGCCTACCTCGTTGCGGCCGCCCTCGCTGTCGTCGTTCTCCTCGTCGCACTCTGGGCGAAGGACTCCGCGGCCACCGGGGGACGCAAACTCGACCTGCCCGGCCAGTTCACGCTCGCTCTGGGCCTCATCGCCGTCCTCTTCGCGACCGTCCAGGCGGTCGATGCGGGTTTCGGCTCCTGGGAGGTCCTCGCGGGCTACGCTATTGGCGGCATCCTCCTGGTCGCCTTCGTCGTCATCGAAATGCGCACTAAGCAGCCGCTCATCCACCTCTCCCTGTTCAAGAACAGTGCCTACTCCATCACCGGCATCGTCGCGGTCACCGGCATGTTCGCCTTCCTGGCGATCTGCTTCAGCACCAGCGTCGCCGTCGGCGGTCTCGCCCTGGCTGAGACCTGGAAGGTCGGCGTGCTGTTCGTGTTCATCCAGGGACCGGCCTTCGCCTTCATCCCGGTGGTGGGCTGGCTCATCCACCACGTGGCGCCGCGCTGGGTGCTGACCTCGGGCTTCGCCCTCATGGCGGTTTCCGGCTTTTGGCTCTCGACGTTTTCTCTGGGCGCCCCGGAGGCCTTCGGCGGTACCCCGTGGACGGCCTTCATTCTGCCCCTGCTGCTGCTGGGCATCGGATTCGCGCTCACCGTCGGATCCGTCACCGCGGTGGCGATCAATACCGTCCCGCCCCAGCACATCGGCATGGCCTCGGCGACGACCAACCTCCTGCGGGACCTTGGCTTCGCCCTCGGCCCGGTCATCGGCTCGGCCATCGCGTTCGGTATCGGCGCCTCAGCCTTCGCGGGCCCGCTCGGCGGGATCCTCGGAGGTGCGGGGCTGCCCGCCAATGCCGTCGCCGGACTCTCCCACGTGCCGCCGCTGGGCTTCCTCTCGGGCTGGGATGGCGTGATCGCGCAGTTCTCCGGCCAGGCATCGGCGGGCGGCGCGCCCGCGGCGGCCGTCGACGGCATGGTCCAGGCCCTCACGGCTGCGCAGCAGCAGATCCAGGGCGCGGCCGGGGCCTCGCTCGGCCAGGGCTTCCAGACGGTATACCTCGTCGCAGCCATAGCGGCGACGGTTTCCGCCATCCTTACCCTCTTCATCTCCGCACGTTCCTCGGCACCCGCGCCTGACGCCGTCGCCGAGACCACAGAGGCCAACGCCGAGGCGGCCGTCTGAGACCGGCGGCCCCTCCCTTCACCGACTACCACCCATCCGCAAGGAGAACACCGTGACTGCACCCATCGAATCAGAGATCGACATCTGGAACGACGACATCCTCGTCGACCCCTACCCCACCTACGCTGCACTGCGCGAGCAGGCCGGCGTCGTCCACCTGCCCAAGAACGACCTTTACGTCCTGACGCGCTACGACGTCATCCGCGACGCACTCGGTGATCCGGAGACCTTCTCGTCCACCAGCATCGGCTTCAACCCCATGGTGAACGAGGCGCTGCAGGGCACCTCGCTGGCCTCCGATCCGCCCATCCACACGCAGCTCCGTGCCACGCTGTCGCAGAACCTCACCCCACGCGCCCTCCGCGGCCTGAAAGTCGTCATCGACGAAAAAGCGGACAAGCTCGTCGCCGGGCTCGCCGCCAGCGGCAGCTTCGAGGCCATCGACTCCCTGGCCCGCGCCTTCCCGATCGAAATCGTTGCCGACCTGATTGGGTTCCAAGGACACGTCAAGGACAACATGCTGCGCTGGGGCCAGGCCGCGATGCAGGTCCTCGGCCCGCTGAACCAGCGCACCCAGGAGAGCTTCCCCATCGCCGGGGAGCTCTATGGCTGGTGTTCGTCGGTCACGGCCGAAGACCTCGCCCCCGGCTCCATCGGCCGCGGCATCTTCGACGCCGAGACCCGGGGCGAGATCCCGGAAGGCACTGCCGGGCACATCATCCACCAGTACCTCGGAGCCGGCGTCGACACCACGATCGCCTCGATCGGGAATATCGTTGCGCTGTTCGGGCGTCACCCGGAGCAGTTCGAACTGGTCCGGGCCAACCCGGAACTCGTGCCCGCCGCTTTCGCCGAGGTGCTGCGCTACTGGGTGCCCATCCACGTCTGGGGCCGAAAGGCAACGCAAGATGTGGAGATCGACGGCGTAACGATTCCCGCGGGCGCCCAGGTTGGCATTCTCTTTGGGGCCGGCAACCGGGACCCGCGGCACTACGAAAATCCGGACACTTTCGACGTGATGCGGAACCCCGTGGATCATCTTTCCTTCGGCTATGGACCGCACGGCTGTGCCGGCCAGGGCCTGGCGAGACTTGAAGGCCATGCGATCATCGAGGCCCTTGCCCGCCGGGTGCAGTCGCTGACCATCGGGGACGCTGTTCGGGTCCCGAGCAACATGACGCGGAGTATCGAGAAGCTCGAGGTCACCAAGGTGGTGGCCGCATGAGGATCGAACTGGACCGGCCGCGCTGCGAGGGACACGGACTCTGTGAGGAAGCCGCCCCCAGGCTCATGCACCTCGATGACGACGGCGAACTCCTGATCGATGTCGCGGAGGTGGAGGGGGCCGACCTGGACGCCGCGAAGGCGGCGGTCCGGGTCTGCCCGGTCGCAGCGCTCCGGCTGGAAGCGGTATGAGCATGCGCCGGATTGTAGTGGTCGGCAACGGCATCGCCGGGCTGACGGCATGCGACTCGCTGCGCTCCGCCGGCTTCGACGGCGAGCTGACGGTCGTCGGCGCCGAGCGCCACCAACCCTACAGCCGCCCCGCTCTGTCGAAGGCGCTGTTGCATGATGTGGATGGGAACGGCGGCGGCGGCCTCCAGGCCCACGAGCTGCCCGCGCCGACCCACGAAGCGACCGAACTCCTCGGTGTCAGCATCTCTGGCCTGGACGTCGACACCCGCGTGGTCCGGCTCGACGGGGGCGGCGAACTGCCATATGACGGCCTCGTCATTGCTTCCGGTTCCCGTGCGAAGCGCCTTACCGCCACGGAGGGAACGGGCGGGCCACGGCATGCCGGCTCTGACCGGCAGCTCACCCTGCGCACGATCGAGGACGCGGTCACGCTCAAGGAGCGCGTTGCGTCGCGTCCCTCGGTCGTTGTGGTCGGCGGCGGACCGCTCGGCATGGAGGTCGCCTCAGCCTGCCTGCAACTGGGCTGCGATGTCACGCTGGTCTCCGACGTCCAGCCCCTCACGCGCCAGCTGGGCGACCATCTGGCCGGGATATTCGCCACAGCCGCGGCCCGGCAGGGCCTGCGGGTGGTTGGCGGCGGGAAGGCCCGTCTCATCGGCTCTGGTGCGGGGACGCGGGTGGCACTGGCCGACGGCACCGAACTGGAGGCAGAGCTCATCGTCACCGCCATTGGCGACGAGCCGAACATCGACTGGCTGGCCGGCTCAGGCCTCGTCGTCGGCGGGTCGTTGCGCGTGGACACCCGCGGCCGGCTGCGGCCGGAGATTGTTGCCGCCGGTGACGTGGCGTCCTTCCCGACCCGCCGCGGGGTACAACGCGTGCCCCTGTGGACAAGCGCCATCGACCAGGCCAAGGTTGCGGCCGTTGGCCTGCTCCAAGGCGACGCGGCCCCCGAACTCAACTTCCAGCCGTACTTCTGGACCGAGGGCTTCGGCCTGTCGCTCAAGGCGGTCGGCTTCACGCCCCTGGTCGGCGCGCCCGACTACTGCGAGCCGGGCGAGGGCCGGGAGTCGATGCTGCTCCGCTGGGAGGACAAGGAGGGCTCAGGTACCGCCGCGGCGATCAACTACCGGATCCCCATCCCGAAACTGCGCCGGCTGGCCGACGCCGGGCCGGGAGCGCTCCGGCCGGCAGAGCCCGTGAGGCTCCGGTGAGCGAGTCCCGGCACCGTCTTTGCGGCATGTCAGGACGCTTGCCGTCGCGCGGTCTTAACGTTTCATGCGTCCGAAGTCTGCACACCACGGTTAGGATTAAGTCATGTCGTCGCTGCGAGAAGCCCAGAAACAGCTGACCCGCGACGTGATCATCGACCGGGCGCTCGAACTCTTCACCCAGAAGGGCTATGCGGCGACGACGATCGACGAGATCGCCGTGGCTGCAGGGACCACCCGGGCGACCTTCTACGCGCACTACCCATCGCGTGCCGATCTCATGAGGGACTTCATGGCACGCGTTAACGCTGTGCTCGACCGTGCGGATGGCCCCGACAGGGCGACGACCGCCGTCGAACTCGTTGATGTGGTCCGAGGGGGCCGGCTGCCGGACATCCTTGCCTGGCTCGAGTCGCGCTCTGCGCTGTGGCCGGTCTTCCGTCCATACCTCGACGTGCTGGACGAGGCCGCCGCGGTTGATCGCGAGGTACGGGATCTGGTCCGGGGATGGCATGAGGAAGTTATCGCCGACATCGTCCGCGGCATGCAGCTGGCGGGGAGCTTCTCAGAGGAAACGCACCACATCCGCGGAACGCTTGCCTTTACACAGCTGGACTACGTCGCGACGCTCTGGACCCGCCGCAAACTCGAGCCGCACCGCGAACACGCGCTCGAGCTTCTGGCCGACAGCTGGTACCACCTGCTCTGCGACGAAGGCTAGGCAGGGCCACCACCCAGGGCCCGGGGGATCAGTGGAGTCCAGGCGCTCTGGAACTGCAGCGTCCAGCTGACCGCGGCTGGAGCTGCCCTCATGGCTCCGGCCCGGGAGATCCTCGCTGCAGTGGACCGTGCCCAAGCGAGCGCGCTCGCCGCCGGGCGGGGGGAAGTGGGAACAGTGAAGCTCGCCTATGCCGGCGCATCAACCCACGTGCTGGTGGGCATGCTCGCGCGGGAAGTCCGTCGGGTTCACCCGGGCATAGAATTCCGGCTGAACAGCCAGGACTTTGCGCTCCCGGCCCTTGCCCGCGTGCTCCGCGGCGATGTGGATATCAGCCTTGGCCGGTGGGATTTCGTGCCCGCCGGCGTCCAGTCCCGCATCATCGTCGAGGAACACCTCGTGATGGCAGTCCCAGCATCCCACCGGCTGGCCCTGAATGAGGAGGTGAGTCTGGCGGAACTTGCCGGCGAGCCGTTCGTGGCACTGCCCCCGCACGAGGGCTCCGTGCTGGGCGACCGGCTGCGCAGGCTTAGCTTGGGAGCCGGCTTCGATCCGGACATTGTCCAGCGCGCGCCCGACTCATGGACTGCCATGGCGCTGGTGGGAGCCGAGGTGGGATGCTCACTGACGGTCTCCTCCGTGGCGGACAACGTGACCGATCCGCACGTGCGCTTCCTGCGGGTGCTCGACGAGACATTCCCGATCTACCTTCGGATGGCGTGGCGGGGGACCTCGGACAATCCGGCGCTGCCTCCGGTCCTCTCGCTTGCGGAACGCGTCTGGCCCGGCCAGGCCGCCGACGCGGCAGCCTTGGAGGCGTAGGGCTGCGGCAGATTGAGCCGTGTCCGCGCTGGAAGGCCCCCTAACCCTCGTGTCCTCCTGCGGTGCAAGATCAGTGTTCGGATGCCTTTGCGGCTTTGACGGCGGCCTTGGCGGCCTGCTTGTTGGCGCGCACTTTCTTCAGGGACTCAGGGTCCACGATGTCGGCGACTGAAAGAAATGCGTCCTCCTGGCCGTAGGGGCCAGCAGCCTCACGCCAGCCTTGCGCCTGGAGTCCACACTGCTTGCCAAGCAGGGCGAGGAAGATCTTTGCCTTTTGCTCGCCGAAGCCCGGCAGTTCCTTGAGCCTGCGCAGCACTTCCTGGCCGTCCGGGTGGTCCTGGTTCCAGATGGCCGTTGCGTCCCCATTCCAATCGCGCTGGACGGTCTCGGCGAGGTCCTGGACGCGGCTGGCCATCGAACTCGGGAAGCGGTGGACGGAAGGACGCTCCTTGAAAATCTCAACAAAGCCTGCCGGGTCATGCTCGGCGATTGCGGCCGGGGACATGGACCCCAGGCGCGTGCGGATCTTTTCGGGTCCGGCAAACGCAGACTCCATAGTCACCTGCTGGTCAAGCAGCATGCCGGTGAGGAGTGCGAACGCGTCATTGCTGAGCAGCTGGTCGGCGGCGGGGTCGCCAGTGATGTGCAGTTCCATGCGCCTATCCTCCCACCTGCTCCGATTCGGCAGGGAGGTCAGCTGCTTGCTGCCTGAAGTGTCCTGAACTCTGCGGCGGCATACACACCGAGAATCCGGACCTCGGCGGTGAAGAACGCCAGTTCCTCCAAGGCCAGTTGCAGGGGCAGGTCCGCCGGGTGGCCCTCGACGTCGGCCATGAACATGGTGGCAGCAAACTCGTTGCCCACCATGTAGCTCTCCAGCCGGGTCATGTTCACGCCGTTGGTGGCAAAACCGCCAAGAGCTTTATACAGAGCGGACGGGACGTTCCGGACCCGGAAGACGAAACTGGTCACTGCCCCTCCGGGCAACTCGTCCCGGGTGGGCAGTACGGCTTCCCGCGCCAGGACCACAAAGCGGGTGGTATTGGACGGGTCGTCCTCGACCCGGGAGGCCAGCACTTCCAGGCCGTAGATCTGGGCCGCGAGCGGGGGAGCGAGGGAGAGTTTCGCGGGGTCGTTCCACTCCCGCACTTCACGGGCCGAACCCGCCGTGTCGCCGGCGATGACGGGGCGCAACCGTGCTTCACGGATCAGGCGCCTGCACTGGCCCAGCGCGTGAATGTGGCTGTGGACCTCGGTGGCGGCCTCGATGGTGCTGCCGGGGATGCCAAGCAAGTCGAAGTGGATGGGCAGGAAGAACTCGCCGACGATCTGCAGACGGGACGCGGGGAGCAGGATGTGGATGTCCGCCACGCGGCCGGCAATCGAGTTCTCGATGGGGATCATCGCCAGGTCAGCCTCCCCGCTGGACACCAGTTCAAAGACGTCCTCGAAGCTGGCGCACGGGACGCTTTCCAGTTCGGGGAACATCTGCTTGCACGCGATATGGGAGTTGGCGCCGGGCTCACCCTGGTACGCAATCTTCTGGGTCACAATCCGTATGCTTTCACGACCCACCCCCGCCGGCCCAAACCGCGTCGCGCCGAGGTCACCAAGAGGGGGTGCCGGGCCGGCACCCCCTCTGTCCTGACGCCCCCTGGATGGTTGCCTGCCTACAGGTCAGCAATCCCACCGCCGATCAGGGCGGCGGCAATAATCAGCAGGACCACGCTCATGATCACGGTGTTGTGCCGGACGAAGAGTGTTCGTGAGGATTCCAACGGGCCGCGCATCCGTTCGCCTGCCGCCAAGAACGCGACAACCGGAGTCACCACGCTCAAAACCCCTCCCCGGGGTGCTGTCTTCAATCGAGCTCATCGGGGTGGCTTGCGCCAAAGTGAAACATCCGACGCTAAGGTTTTGCCGGGCGTCGCAGTGGCCTGTATTTGCCGGGTTTGATCTGGTTGGCGCGGGGCCAGGTGTAGTCACCGGTGGGGTTAATGTGTTCCCAGCCCAGGGCCCCCACGTCCGGGTCGTGCCTGAACATGGTGGAGATCTGGTTTGGAATCATCGAGCGCCAGGCCATCCACCGCGGCACGTTCACCTCGGTCACGGACCTGATGCGCAAGATCCGGCAGTTCATCACCGGCTGGAACAAGCGCTCCCAACCCTTGACCTAGACAAAATCCCCGGGGGAAATCCTGGCGAAGGCCAAACCAAAAACAACTTCAAACACGCGCCACTACGGATACCTGAGTTGGTAAATGACCCAGTGCGCGGAGATGTCTTCATCGTGTTTCAATTTCTGATTTAGGGAAGCCGTGCTTGGCCAAGGGTGTGGCTAAGAGTAACCGAGGAATGGCCGTCAGAATGGTCAGGACAGGGAAATCAAATATTGGGGATGCAAGGACCATGGCTGGGGCAATTAGCCACGGCTGCCCCTTTCGTGCTCCGAACACGACAATTGTGCCTGCTGCTAGGCAGCGGAAAGTAAATCCAATGACGCCATCGGGCGTGCCGTCCCGGTGCCCATACAAGAATTCCAGCCATGCCCGCCAATCTGTAGGCGCCATAAGATACGAAACCGTCACCACGATGAAGGCGACCGAAAGCGCTCTGGCGAGATATGCCCACTCGCATCGTGCCGCGAACCAAATTAGGCCCACACCTGCGGTGATTTTGGTGAGCAATGGGAACGCAAGGACACCCGGACGCTTGACGCCGAGGGCGGCGCATGCTGCGAAAAGTATAAAGATGTTTCCATTGACGATTTCGGGGACGCTCATCAAGAAGATCGGGATGGCCCATTTGAGCCTAATCGGCTTGAGCAACCACATCGCTGCGGCGGATTGCAACATGATCCACGCTAAATAGAAAACAGGCCAATCGAATGCGGCAAGGGGGCGAATAACAGTGGCAAAAGCCGGCGAGTAGAGATATGCGTCAATTTCCCCACCCGATCGGGTATAGGTCACATCACCGTGACCGGCAAGCCAGTATGCGTGGGCATCCCAGCCAAGTCGACCACTGATAACCGAGATAAAGGCCTTGTGAGCCACAAAGAAGACGCCAACAAACCATGCCAAAAACAGCGCGCCACGCATGAAGACAGGATATTTCTCCGAAAACTGGTCGGCGTTCGCTGCAGGCAAATTTAGCAAAGACGGATCCCCTGGCATGACATATGAAACATGATTCCAGACGGGAGGCGGAATATCTACCGGACAGAGGAACAATCTGACCGGTGGAATGACATCAAATGGCGTACGGTACTGGTCATGAGGGGATTGCCCAGTGTCCATAACCTCAGTGCGGATTCTGTCGCTGGAAGCACCCTCCCAAGGTTCTGGAAGAGTGCGTTGGTTTCTCGCGTGGCTTTTCACCGGACGCGTTGTTCTGTTCAAATCCCACTACGGCTTCGACGCTTTTACTGCGAACCAGGAATCAGGGGCGCGCGTGATAAAGGCGGCATAGAGCGCGAGGTCGGACGGTTCAGGAACTGCCGCATCCCCGTCCCGGCGGTGGAGGTCCGGCGGAACTGAACACAAGCTCCGGGTTTGGGACGAGGTCGAGGGCAGGCGCCGGATTTCCCAGCGGCTCCGGACCATCGGGCAGGATTTCGCCGTCCAACAACCCCTGCTGTCGGCTCAGGCCCGGGAATCAACGGCGGATGAACAATTCTGCTGTGGCTTCGGCCGACTTGAGATCCCAAACGGGGCTTGTGTGAAGCCGGCGGGCCAGTCCGGTAGCCGGAGGCACCAGGACACAGTCTGCACCGGCCAGCCCTTCGTTCAGATCGCCTTGTCCATCGAGCACACGCAAGGATTGTGTAACCCGCTCTGCGCCATAGAGATCGTTTCGCGAATCAACGAACACCGGCACATCGGGCCTTTCCAAGATCACCAATCCACCCAGCTGGTAATCGTTGAACAATTTGCAGCCGGCCGGAATGGCTTTGATGGCTGCGCCAGGGAAATGCGCGGGATCCGGACGGCCGAAGGAAGGGAGATTGAAAAATGCCAGCCCCACCGCGATCACGAGGACGGCGGCGGCAGCTTGAGCAAACATTCGGCGGCGACTGGCAAAGTAGCGCAGAACCACCTCGTGGGACGCAAGAGCCGCCAGAACCGGCAAGGCAAGTAAGACGAGGACGGGAAGGACACGCATCGCAGTCACAGATCCGCAGACTGCGACTCCTATTGCGGCCGTGAAGACAGGGTCTCCACGCCGTGCCGCAACGCCTAGCCCAAGAAGACCGAAGGCGAACATCATGAGCTGGAGAGGGTCAGTCGGGTTGAAGGGCTGCCATTCGATAATGACGGTTGATTCGCTTCTAACTTCCAGCGTTTGGGCGACTAACCCTGTGCCGTAGGGATTTACGAGCGAGCAGAGCATTGTTGTTAATAGCGCGGCCAGAAGCCAACCGGAACGCCTGCGCGTGCTTCGCCTCAAGAAAACCAAAAGGGTACTGGCACCTACAATGGCCACGCCTAACAAAGCTCCCGCGTGCAAGTTGACCCAAAGAATCGTCAAAGCCGCGATGGCGAGCAGCGGCCAAGCCGGCTGACGCGTCTCTACCAGCCGCCGTAAGAACATCACGAGTGCGAGGACGGCAATGTAGTCCACGAGCTGGGGCCGCGCCGACAAGAATAATGTCAATAATGGCGCTCCGATCAGGAGCGCCCACGCGGACACTACCGGCGACGCTCCCAGTTGCCGGGCGAGAAGCAGCACCAGTGCGCCTATGACCGCGACGAGGCATGCACAGACAAGAGCAACGCCCACCAAACCGGCTGCTTCGTAAGACAAACCCAGGACGACGTTGAAGGCCCAAGAGTTTAGCGTCCATGGTTTTCCGCTGACGGTCCACGAGAACGGATCGACTGAGGGGATCTTCCCCTGGGCAATCGTGAGGACTCCGGTGCGAATCTGCCAAAACGTATCGGACTCGGCCAGGTTTTCGGACCGAATCAAAACAAACGGAAGGAATGCCAACCAGGCCAGAATCCAGAACTTCACCGGCGCCTTCGTACTTAGGCGAGAAGCAGCTCGGCTACTTTGCTCAACAAGATCGCTCCGTGCGTCCCCCATGAGCTACACCATAGCGGAGAGTCCCGCACCGGACTCAACGCGATGCCCACCGCCAGGGGCAGTGTCTCTCCCAGGACGTCTAGCACCCGGACGCCCCAACGTCGAGGCCAGACGCCGCTTCGGTATGCATTCGCGCTTCTCCCTAGTGACGAGCGGTGATGCCGTCGACGTCGATGAGGAGATGAGAGGGGCCGCGGAGGAACGGGCTCGGCCGGTATGGGGGCGGATCGGAAACAAGCCGCGGGTTCTCCAGCCTGGTGGCGAACGCGGTGAGGGCGATCTGGGCTTCGAGCCGGGCCAGCGGTGCGCCGAAGCAGATGTGGATGCCGCCGCCGAAGCCGAGGTGTTGGTTGTTGCGCCGGTCCGGGATGAAGAGATCGGGGTTGGCGACGTGGGCGGGGTCGCGGTTCCCCGAAGCCAGGACCAAAGTGATCGAGGCGCCGGCGGGGATGGTGGTGCCGGCGATGTCGATGTCGTCTAGGGCCGTGCGGAAAGGGACGAAATGTACGGGCGGTTCGTAGCGGAGCAATTCCTCGACCATCGGGATGGCGAGGTCGGGATCGTTGCGTAGCCGTTGGAGTTCGGCTGGGTGGCGGAGCAACGTCAGTGCGCCGTTGGAGATGAGGTTCACGGTGGTTTCATGTCCGGCGATGAGCAGAAGAAGTCCGGTGCTCACCAGTTGTTCGTCCGGCATGCGGCCTTCCGGGCCGTCATCGGTGGCCATCGCCGAGAGAAGGTCCGGACCCGGTGTCTGCCGGTGGGCTTCGACCAGTTCTTCCATGAACGTGCGCAGTTCTTTGCCGGCCTCGGCCCTCTTTTCTTGCTGTGTCTCGGGATCGAGCCCGGGATCTGTGGATTCCAGGGCTACATCCACCCAGACCCGAAAACGCTGTTCGTCGCCCGGGGGCACCCCAAGTAATTCGCAGATCACCGTGACGGGCAGCGGATAGGCCAGATCATCGACGACGTCGATCCGGTTGCGGTCCGCCATGTCATCGATCAGGTCGGTGACAATTTCCGTCATCCTCGCCTCCATCCCGGCGACCCTGCCAGGCGTCGTAGGCGGTCCGAAGTGGCGCATGGTGATCCGGCGGAACTTGTCATGTTCAGGAGGGTCCATGCTGAGGAAAGTCGGAGACATGCCCGGGCCGCCGCCGTCGTTGTCGTCGCCGACGGCGGCTGCGCCCGCAGCCGCGGCCGACGGATTGCGGTTGATGTCGGAACTGACCCTCGGGTCGTGCAGCAGGGCCGCGATCTCCGCGTAGGTGCTTACGAGGTAGCTTCCGTCCGGAAGCCGGGTCACGGGAGTCCGGCGGAGCTCGTCGTAAAACGGGTAGGGGTTAGCCCGGTTCGAGAAGTCGAGGATCTGCTCCCAGGTGCTGCCCTGGCTCATGGTGAAGGCTCCTTCAATCGCGGGGAGGATTCTGTGGGTTTCCGTGATGGCGTGTCACCGGCGGCGGAGTTGGTCAGTCTGGCGCGGCGTTCATTGGGATCGTGTCCGGTCACGACGACGGTCGCGTCCTGGGTAGGGCTGACAGCGGGCTTGAAACCGGCCGGGACGGGCCGGGCCTGGGCTGACTCATCGATGTGGTGGAACGCCGGCGGGAAGGGAGCGGCCTGCTCGATCAGCGGTTCGTAGAAATCGAGCCACTTGTTCTGGTTGAAGGCGACCGCCGCCACGATGCGGCCCTTGTAGCCATAGACGGCCAGGAACCGGCGCGTGTCCACCGATCCTTGGACGATGGCGACCTCATCGGCCACCGAGGGCACCCCGACGCTCTTAATTTCGGTGCCGAACTGGGCTGACCAGAATTTCGGCACCTCCAGATGCGGCCATCGTTCGGTCCCGCGGCTGACCATGTTGTGTGCCGCGACTTCGGCCTGGGAGATGGCGTTTCCCCAGTGCTCGACGGCGAGGAATTGGTAGCCGTACATCGGCTGCGGGGCGCGGGCTATGTCGCCGGCGACAAACACGTCATCGGTGACCAGCCCGTTCGCGTCGAATGCCCGGCAGCCGGCGTCGCACGCGACGCCCCACACGCCGCACGCCAGGCCGGAATCTGCGAGCCATTCGACATTGCGGACCGAGCCCAGCGCGGCGACCGCCACATCCACCTCAAGCGTTGTGCCGTCGGACAACACAGCCCGGCGCAGCTGCCCGGTGGCATCACCCTCAAGGGACAGGACGCGGACGCCGCATCGCAGGTCCACGCCATTCTCGATCTGCAGTTCCCCGGCGACTGCGCCGATCACCCCGCCCAGGGCAGCGACGAGCGGGGCCGGCCCAGCTTCTGCCACCGTGACCGTCAGGCCGAGTTCCCGGCACACGGACGCGACCTCGCACCCGATGAAACCGGCGCCGATGACCAGCACCCGCCGCGGACGCCCCGCCAGGTGCTGGCGCAGGGTTGCGGCGTCCTCCCGGGTGCGCAATGTCATCACCCCCGCAAGGGCGGCCTCCGCAGGGTTAGGCCAGGGGCGCGACCGCAGGCCGGTGGCGATCAACAGTTTGTCGAATCCGATCCGGCTGCCGTCGGCGAGCTGAATCTGCTTGGCAGCCAGGTCGAGCCCGGTCGCCGCCACACCCAGCCGCCAAGTAGCGCGGATGTCCCGGTGGCGTGGCAGCGAGGTGTCTTCCAGGGGCGCCGACCCGGCCAGGACTTGTTTGGACAGCGGAGGCCGGTCGTAGGGCTCGTGCGGCTCCTCGCCGACCAGAGTCAGCGATCCGGTGAACCCTTCCTCGCGCAAGCGCTCCGCCGCGCGCAGCCCCGCCATCGACGCCCCCACGACGACGATCCGTCCAGTTCTCTTAAAGGTGCTCCCGCTGTCTTCGGCCGGAACAGCCGTCGCCGGTCGTGCGTCCGGATGCAGCGACCCGTCCTGCCCGTCCGGCTGTTCAAGCCGGATGGCCTGAACCGGACACGCGGCGGCGGCCCGCCGGATTCCCGTCAGGTGAGCCCCGTCAGGGTGCGGGTCGTAGGTCAGTGCCTCGTCCCCCTGAATCGTGAAGACATCCGGGGCGAGGAAGGCACACTGGGCGTAGCCCTGGCATTTGGTGAGATCGACGAGGACCCTCATGCCGCTTTTCTTCCTCTAGCAGGGCTTGCGCCGCCCGGCGGCCAACCAGCCGGCGCCTCTTCCGATCCAGCCGGGCCGATCCGGCTCTGCCAGGGTTTCCGCCCTGGCCGGCGCAGCGAAACGGGGCCCGCACTCGATTCGATTTCAAGAGTGTAGGCTCCGGAAGCAAGCGGCGGAAGAGGCCTGCGACCGGACTGGGCGGGGCGGGGACCTTGGCTTCCCGATTTCGCGGTCAGGGTAGCGGAGCGACCATTTCCTCGGCCGTGATCCTGGACTCCTTGGCTGCTTTGGGGGAATTACCGGGGCCATAACCGTCTTGTCCTAAGTGAGGCGTCGACGACCGGCTGCCTCGTGAAAGGACCTCCTTGCCCACTCCCTATGTCCCGTTCACCATGCACGCTACCGTCCGCGAAGAACACAAGCGTTCGTTCCGCACAGATTTAGAACGCCTTACCGGCGGCCATCGAGGGTGGGCGCCGCTGGACGTCGTCAAGTCCACCGATACCCAGGCGGTGCTGCGGGGAGCGATCGCTCAAAGCGTTCATACTGCCACCGACGCGAGCCTTGCCCGCTACCTCCAGCACCGCTTTGTCGCAGATAACGACATCCACCTCGATCTCGCCGTTTGCATCGGGCGCTAGCAGAAGCCCACTCAGGCTCCCAGCCAGGCATGGGGCAGCCAAGGAACGCGGAGCAATGCCAGCCTGCTCCATTGGCAGGGGCCAACGACTCTCCCGCGATCGGTGCGACGCTGGTAAGCCGGTTGGCAGGTAGTCACTAATCCGGGCGCCCAGGAGGCCCCCATGGTCGACGTGAGCATCAGCACTGAGCGCGGAGAAATGCCTGCATACTCCGCGACACCGGCCGGCGAGGGGCCTTGGCCCGGCGTCGTGGTCATCCACGACGCGCTTGGCTTGAGTCACGATACCCGCCAACATGCGGACTGGCTTGCCAGCGAAGGGTTCCTCGCGGTGGCTCCCGACCTGTTCTTCTGGGGCAGCAGGGCCGCGTGCCTATGGTCCCTCATCCGTGGCTGGCGGCCGCTGGGCGACCTGGACGCCACCCGCTCCTGGCTGACCCGACGGGAAGACTGCACGGGACGCGTCGGGGTGATCGGCTTCTGCATGGGCGGCGGCTTCGCCATCATGCTGGCCCCTGATCATGACTTCGCCGTGGCCAGCGTGAACTACGGCGGTTTCGACGAGGAGACAGCCCGCGCACTGCCTCGGGCCTGCCCGATCGTTGGGAGCTACGGGGGCAGGGACCGATGGCCTGGCGTGCGCAAGGCACCAGCCCGTCTGGAGCCGCTGCTGGCTGCCGCCGGGATCGACCACGACATAAAGGTCTATCCTGACGCCGGCCACGGCTTCCTCAACCAGCATGGACCCTCGGACCTGACTTTCGGGGACAAATTGCTGGCCAGGCTGGTTGCGGCCGGCTATCACGAGCCCTCCGCAAAGGACGCGCGCAGGCGCGTCCTTGCCTTCTTTCGGCAATACCTGCCCGCCGAGGGGGATGCGCAATGACACACTGCACGCCAGGGCGAAGGGGACCGGCATGAGGGGCTGCCGTCGGTTTCGCCGCCGGCTACCTGTTTGTGGTACGGCCACGCCTGCTTCGCGCTGGCGCGACTGACGTCAGGACGAAGCGGCTTCGATGATCTTCTCGTCACCCTCGTTCACTGCCTTGACCACGGCGTCGTAGTCACCACTTTCGACGGCCTTGCTGACTTTCTTGGTGGCCTTCTCGATCGCCCTGTCGACACGGTCGAGGTAGAGGTCGTCGACGACGGCAACCAGCGCCGAGGAGCCCGGCGGCAGCCAATCCTCCGCGTTGACGCCGATGGACTTCTCCTCGTGACGTTTCGCGATGGCGCCGGCACCTGCGCCGATCCCTGCACCGATCACGCCGGACAGCAGGAGGGGCGGAGCGAACAATCCGACCACGAGCCCGCCGATGGCGCCGGCTGTTGTGCCGCCGGCGACCAGTCCGCCGCCGTGTTCCTTGACCTCTGTCTGGCCCGAGGCGTCACGCGACAGGACCACCGCCGCCGCCACGGCGGCGTCGTCCAGGCTCTTGATCGCCTTGAAATCCTCTGCCGCCGAGCCCGCGTCGGCGTACGACGACACGAACAAGGTGTAGTTGTGATCTGACATGGTTCGTCCTCCACTCGGTTCCGGCCGGCGCAGCGGCCACTCCGCTTCTCAGTCGACGCTCTTGGGACGGGCGGTGCTGCCGATTTCTCCAGGGTGGACGGCTTGTCCGGCCCAGACCGTGGCGGTATGCACACCGGTCCTTGCGTAGGTCCAACACTTTCCCCGACAGCCGCGCACCGGCAGGGCCTTAAGGCACCTTTTCCGGCAAGTGACGGGAGATGGACCGTTCAGGTCAAATGGTCGAAGTCTCCTCGCGCCCAAGCAGCGTGCCGTTGGGCGGAATCGTGCAGCATCGCCTTCGCCCCGGACGCGACTACATTGTTGAAGTTGCCGTAGATCCGGTCGAACGTGAGCTCTCCCAGCTGGGCGGCGATTCGCAGTGCCACAGCACCGGAGAGCGGCAAACGATTCGGGTAGCTGCGCATGAAGGAGATGCTCCGACGGTCTGGATTCGGAAACACGCTGTCACCGGTCAGCAGAACTCCTCTGCCGCCCGCCCCTGTGGCCCAGTGCACCACCGCGCTGCCCGGGAAGTGCCCTCCAGTCTGGTGCAGTGTCAGCCCTTCGGCGATAGTTTGACTGCCAGACCAGTACTTGACCATCGGATTGGTGCGCCCCAGCCATCGCCGGTCTGCGTCCGCCACCAGTACGGGGACGCCACCGAGCCGGCGCGACCATTCGACCTGTACACCAAACATGTGTGGATGGCTGGCGGCGACCGCGAGGACCGGGCCTCGCTCGAGCGCTGCCGCCGCAACGCCGTCATCGACATATCCGACCGGATCCCACAGCAGCGAACCGTCAGGTGTCACCACAAGCTGAGCGGTCTGGCCGATCCCGACTGTCGGCTCTGTCGTGATCCCGATAAGACCGGGCTCATTCTCCATCAGCAATGTCTGCTGGCCCTCCTGCTCCAGCCCATCCAATGTGAGCCACTTTTGTCCGTCGTCGGGTACATACTGCCGCTCGTCGGCGCAGATCGGGCAGACGTCCGGGGCAGGTTCGTCGCGTTCCACGGCGCAGGCTGCGCAGATCAGCATAGTTAGGTCCCTTCTAAACGTCTCGTGTCCAGCTTTCCGCCTTCTTCGCCGCCGGACGCACGCTGGCGTGCCCAGACTATGGCACGCGAAAGTCCCTTTGGAAGAGGGGCCCTGGGTACCGCCAGATGAAGGTTTTAGTCCCTGCATTAAGCTGCACGTCGGCACATTAACCTCCGCGTCGTCCAATTACCGCTGGTGTCATAGCTCGTTGAACCCAGGCAGCGGCGTCCGTAATCTCAATCCATGCTGAAGCCCGAGCAGTAGTCCGCCGCACCGGACGCCCGGGCCTCACTCGCCGACGTCCACTGGCAGCCGGCAGATCATCCTCAGCACTCTCCGTTCGCAGGCCTGTTGCACCATGCAGGCCTTCCCCTCTCCCCAAAGGAATACGTCTGTGTCATCCCCCCATGACGACTCGACCACGCGAATTGTCGCGGGCGAGTCTCCCAAGCCCAAGCGACGCCGCACCCTTTCGATCAGCCTGGCAGTCGGCCTCGCCCTGCTCATCGGCACAGGCGCCGCAGTAGCCTCCGCCGTCTCCCGCAGCAACGAAGCTGCGCAGGCCCCCGCCACGTCACCCGCCGCCGAGCTCAGGCTGGGATACTTCAGCAACGTGACACACGGCCCGGCGCTGGTCGGCACCAGCAAGGGCATCATCGCCAAGGACCTTGGCGGCACCAAGCTCAGCACGCAGATCTTCAACGCCGGCCCGGCCGCGATCGAGGCCCTGAACGCCGGCGCCATCGACGCCACCTACATTGGGCCCAACCCGGCCATCAACTCCTTCATCAAGAGCAAGGGCGAATCGATCAGCATCATCGCCGGCGCCGCGGCAGGTGGAGCCCAGCTGGTGGTCAAGCCCGGCATCAACTCCGCAGCCGACCTCAAGGGCAAGGTCCTCGCCTCCCCACAGCTCGGTGGCACCCAGGACGTGGCCCTCCGCGCCTGGCTCGGCCACCAGGGCTACAAGACAAACCCGGATGGCAGCGGTGACGTCACCATTAACCCGACCGAGAATGCCCAGACCCTGAAGCTGTTCCAGGACGGCAAGCTCGACGGCGCGTGGCTGCCTGAGCCGTGGGCCTCGCGTTTGGTCCTCGAGGCCGGAGCCAAGGTTCTGGTGGACGAGAAGAACCTATGGGACAAGGGCGAATTCACCACCACTATCTTGATCGTCAACAAGAAGTTCGCTGCCGAACACCCGGAGACCGTCAAGGCCCTGCTCAAGGGCCACGTGGAATCCGTGAACTGGCTGAACTCGGCATCGGCTGAAGAGAAGGCCAGCACCATCAACGCTGTCCTCAAGGACACCGCCGGCAAGCCGCTTTCCGCCAAGGTGATCGACCGCGCACTGCAGAACATCACCTTCACCACGGATCCGCTCGCCGGAACCTACAAGAAGCTGCTGCAGGACGGCGTCGATGCCGGCACCACCAAGACCGCCGACATCAACGGCATCTTCGACCTCCGTGCCTTGAACGAGGTGGAGGGCAAGAAGACCGCTGCTGCAGGCCTCGGCCAGGAGTGAGCCGCCAAGACTAGGCGGCCCGGTGCCCGGACCAGGAAGGCCCGGGCACCGGGCACGCGTTCATGCGGGGGAGGGCAACATCCTGGCGAGGGCCCGGCGCCGGACGGTCCGGCGACTATTCCGCGCAGCCGCTAGAACGCCCGGCGTGGCGGAAAGGCGATGCGGTCGAGGTCGTTGACGGCAACCACCCTTGCTTCACCGGCGCGGCCCCGGGCCTGCTCGGCGAGAGGGGTAACGTCCCCGTAGCGCGCAGAAAAGTGGGTCAGGACGAGGGTTCCAGCGCCCGCCGATGCGGCCAACTCGCCCGCCTGCCCGGCGGTGAGGTGACGGAACTGCGCGGCGAGCCCGGCGTCGTCGTCGCTGAATGTGCACTCGGTGACGAGCAGATCGGCGCCCTCCGCCAGTTCTTCTGCGCCCTGGCACGGCGCGGTATCCATCACGAAGGCGAAACGTTGACCGGGCCGCGGCTCGCTGACGTCCTCCAGGCTCACGCCGCCCAGGCTGCCCTGGCGCGCCAGGCGGCCGACGTCGGATCCCGCAATCCCGGCTGCCACGAGCCGGTCAGGTAGGAGCGTGCGCGCGGCGGGCTCCACAAAGCGATAGCCATAGGTCTCGATGCGGTGACTCAGTTCCCGGACCTCCAGGCCAGGGGCGATCGGCTCGGCAGTGTCGTGTTCGCTGCCCCCGAAGGCATGGCTTCCGTGCGGATGCAGCCGGAGATCAATGCCGCGGGACGCGACCGACACGAGGGCACGGACGGTGTCCTCCCCGGCGGCAGGATAGTGCAGGTGGATGGGGTGGCTGACCTTGTCAAGGGCCATGCGGGAAAGGACGCCGGGGAGGCCATAGCAGTGGTCGCCGTGCACGTGTGTGAGGCAGATGCGCGTGATCTGGGAGACGGTGACTCCGGCGTGGATCATCTGCCGCTGCGTGCCTTCTCCGGGGTCGAAGAGAATGTCCTCGCCATCCCAGCGCAGCAGATACCCGTTGTGGTTGCGGGTGCGGGTGGGGACCTGCGAGGCGGTGCCGAGGACGACGAACTCACGCATGTGGTCCAGTGTGCCACTCGATGGCGACGACGGGATGGGACTTGGTCAGTTTCGGTTCCCGCGCCGCGAGTGCCCGGAAGGGTGGACCGGCGGGCGCACAGTCCCGACCCATCCGTGTCCGGTGCTGCTACGAATCGCTTCAGTCCGCGCCGGCTGACCGACTTGCGGGCAAGCAGGTCCGGTTACTCCCCGACAGAAAAGGCACACAGACGTGACAGCTTCGAACTACGCCTACTTCGTCAACACGTGCATCGCCGCGGACCCGGATCCCCATCATGGCCTGGCCGAAGACGAAATGTACGGGGTGTATATCAGCTGGTGTCTTCTCCAAAACGAGCAACCCGCGCCCTCCCGGGCGTTCTGGGCAGCCATGAGTGGGCTGGGCCTCGGCGAACGACGTCGTGTGGCACGGCGCTTCATTCGCCCCGGGTTGCGCACAACCGGACCCGCCGCCGTCGACTACATCCTGGCGCGCCGCCCGGCTCTCACCTGAGAAGAGATCCACCGTCCGAGAAGGGGAAGACTTTCAGTCGTCTCCCGCGTCGAGGGACGCCTTATTTCGCATACTCCGGCGTCGCTTCAAGTGCCGTGCGCGGCCACCGCTTGGATTTCGATCTTGGCGCCGAAAGGAAGGGCGCCGGCCTGGAAAGTGAACCGGGACGGAGCCGTTGAGGGATCCGGGAACTGCTGCCGCCACCACGCATTCAGGCTGTTGTAGTCGGCCATGTCAGCTACGACGCACTGCACGTACACGATTTCCTCGACCGCGAAACCAGCAGCGCGGGTGATCATCATGACGTTGTGCCAGGCCAGCGCGGTCTCTTCCTCGAAGGATCCCTCCTGGAAGAGGCCGTCTGGACCCAGTGCCGGCATGCCGCTGACGAAGCAGACACCATTTGCTTCGGTGGCCAGGCTGAAGGGGAAGCCTCCGGGAACTCCCGGCCCGGAAATCGTGCGTTTGATGGTCATGGACTGTCCTCCTGAAATGAACAGGTCTTGGGCGCGGGAGCGAACGGTCAGTTCTGTTGGTGGTGCTGCTCCAGGATGTCCCGGGCGGTGGTCCACGTCCGGCGGCCATAGCGGTCGTTGTTGACGTATTGCAGATTCGCGTCGCCGCTGAACATGCTGGCGAAGTACTGCATGCCCTGCCACGGCGGGAACGGCTTGTCAGAGGCGGGCATGAGGGCTTTCACTGCCCGGCTCATTGTGGTCAGGGAACCTACGCTGCCCGCGTAGAGAAGCCGGAATTGTGTGCCTGTCAGGTCGGTCATGGTGGATGCCAGTGCCCGTGCCGTGACCTGGTCCCCGGCGATCTGGAGGACGCGGGGCGCCCGCTCGTCGAGGGCGGCGGCGGCCGTGAAGGCGGCGGTGTCGTCTTTGGTGGTGAAGTCGAGTACCTGGTCCGGGTCGGACCAGAAGAGCACACGGTGCCGGGAGAACAGGATCATTGGTGCCTGCCCGGAAAGCATGTCTGTGAAGGCGCCGTTGAGGATCGACGTGGCCCGGATCTCGGTTGCGTCCAGCCGCTGTGCGAAGTCTCGGCGGAGCTGTAGGTTTCGGTTGCTTCGGGGCCGGATGCCGCGGTAGTCAATGGAGAAATCGGAGGGAATGAAGCGCGGCACGCCGACTGCTGCGGCCGCCTCCAGCAGAAGCGATTGGGCATCGTAGATGGCGTTGTCGACACCGTTGATTGCCGAGACCACGCAATCAACATCCTTGCAGGCCCTTCGGAGGCCGTCCGGATCGTCATAACCGGTCTGGATGACCTCGGCTCCCCGGGTGCGGAGTTGTGCAATCCGGGCGGTGCTGGTTTCCGGCCTTGTCAGGATCCGAACAGTGGCTCCAAGGCCGAGCAGATTCCGCAGGATCCGGCCACCCAGATCGCCGGTGGCGCCGGCCAGCAGGACGGTGCCCGGGGTGGGTGTTGTCGCGGTCATGGTTCGCACCTCAAGTGATCTCTGCCGGAATATTAGTAGTCGGCTAAAGACTACCAACGGCGGGAAAACGATTCCCGGGGCGGGGCGGAGCAATGTTCTTATCATCCAACCGGCTCTGCCAGGATTCCCGCTTCCTGGCAGTGGGACCATACTGGGGTTGTGAGGATCGACGCCGGATCAGGAGACCATAGGCGGCGGCGGCCCGGGGCAGGCACGAGCCCGTTCCCGCCGATCGCCGACTATGGGTTTTTGTCTGACTGTGAGGCCAATTGCCTGATCGCTTCGAGCGGGCAGGTCGAGTGGATGTGCGTGCCGCGACACGACTCACCGAGCGTTTTCTCCACTATGCTCGACCGCGCCGCCGGTGGCTTCAAGGTGGCGCCGTACGGCGTCCGGGAGCCCACGGCGCGCCGCTACCTCCCCGGCAGCCTGATCCTGGAGACCACCTGGCAGACCGGCACGGGCTGGCTGATCGTGAGGGATGCCCTGGTGATGGGTCCGTGGCATCACACCGAACAGCGGGCCAGCCGTTACCGCCGCCCGCCGACGAACTACGAGGCCGAGCATTGCCTGCTGCGCACCGTCCGTTGCGTCAACGGTGCAGTCGAGCTGTCCGTGCTGTGCGAGCCGGTCTTCGGCTACGGCCGGCGCCGGGCACGGTGGGAGTTCTCCAGTCCCGGATACGGGGAGGTGGTGACCGTCGGCGGCGATGAGGGGGATCCCGTGCTGCGGCTCAATACCGACCGCCGGCTGGGCATCGAAGACTCCATTGCGGTCATCCGCTGCCGGATGACCGAGGGCGAGCAGGCTTTTTTCGCGCTGTCGTGGGGGTCGCTGCCCCCGCCTCGAACGTGGGAAGAAGCCACGCGAAAGCAATGATAGACCACGGAGTTCTGGAGGCAATGGATTACCGGCGGCGAATTCCCCGACCACCCGTGGCGGGAGGCCCTGCAGCGCAGCGCGCTGACGTTGAAGGGCCTCACCTACGCGCCGACTGGAGCTCTGGTGGCGGCGCCCACCACGTCCTTGCCCGAGACGCCCGGCGGAGAGCGGAACTGGGACTATCGGTATACGTGGGTGCGCGATTCCACGTTCGCGCTCTGGGCCCTGTACACCCTCGGCCTGGACCGGGAAGCCGACGACTTCTTTGCGTTCATCCGCGACGTCGCCGCCGAGGATGGTCTGCAGATCATGTACGGCATCGACGGCGAAAGGGACCTTCCCGAGACGACTGTCGAGGAGCTCGGCGGCTACGACGGCGCCCGCCCGGTCCGGATCGGCAACGCCGCCGCCCGCCAGCGGCAGCTCGACGTCTGGGGCACCATGCTGGACTCCGTCTACCTCCACGCCAAATCCCGAGACCAGCTCCCCGAGCCGCTCTGGCCCGTCCTCCTCCGCCAGGTGGAGGAGGCCGCCGCCCACTGGCGGGACCCCGACCACGGCATCTGGGAGGTCCGAGGCGAGCCGATGCACTTCACCTCCTCCAAGCTCATGTGCTGGGTCGCCCTGGATCGTGGTGCCCGGCTGGCGCGCCTGCACGGTCAGCCTGACTACGCCAAGAAGTGGGACACCCTCGCCGAGGAGATCCATGAGGACATCTGCCGCCATGGTGTGGATGACCGCGGTGTGTTCGTCCAGTCCTACGGCACGAGGAACCTCGATGCCTCGCTTCTGCTTGTCCCGCTCGTCCGGTTCCTGCCCGCGAATGATCCACGGGTGCGCGCCACTGTCCTGGCCATCGCCTCTGAACTCACCCAGGACGGGCTGGTGCTGCGCTACCGCCCGGAGCAGACCGACGACGGACTCGCCGGCGACGAGGGGACCTTCACGACCTGCTCATTCTGGCTCGTTTCAGCCCTCGTCGAGATCGGAGAACTGGAACGCGCCAAGGCACTGTGCGAGCGCCTGCTGTCCCTCGCCAGTCCTTTGGGCCTCTACGCTGAGGAGCTGGATCCGGTGAGCGGCCGCCACCTCGGCAACTTCCCACAGGCATTCACCCACCTGGCCCTCATCAACGCGCTCGTTCACGTTATCCGCGCCGAAGAGACCAACCGCGCGGCGCAGTTCGCCCCGGCCCACCGCAACACCTGACGGCATAGTCTGCGCCAGCGCGGGGGAGCAGTTAGGTGGTTCCCCTGAATCGTCCACCGGTGGGGCATCCGCGTCAGCATTGCCGGGCCGGCATCGTCGGCGCTTCCTCTCTAGGCCGGCCCGCGCCTGGACGCGGAACCGGCCGTCGGAGAGCCGGCAAGAGGCGTGTGCCGGGGGCCCGCATTCGCTGGCGAGTCTCCTCCCAAGGTCACCCTAGACATTGATAAGCATGCTTTGCAATAGACATCACTCCTTCCATCGGCTGGATCCCAGTGCGCGAAGCAGGGGAGCGGGGCTGCCTTTCAGGAGGTCAACCGGGCGGGCTCCGGCCAGGTCCCGGGATGGGGTGACCATCCAGACGGTGAAGTAGTTGTGCGGGATCTGCCGTTCCATCGCCCGGTGAAAGAGTTCAACGACGGTCGGGTGGAGTTGTCCTCCCGGGAGGAACTGGAAGCCGGGGCAGAACGTGCCGTCGTCGATGAAAACGCGGACAAGCTGCCGCATGACTGGCTCGGGGTCTTCCATGAGCTCGGAGAGCCGGCGGCGGACATGCTCCAGGGCAGGAAGGGTGAATTCGCTTCGAATCCCAGTCCATGTCTGATCACTGATGGGTTGGCGGTCAAGTTGCACTGGGGCCTAGTCGCCGTCGCTGATGTCTTCCAGTCCCCACTGGTTGGAGAGCGGTTCGCGGCGGAGGGTAAAGATCCGGAGGGCAGTCGTTGAACCGAGGCGGGCGTGGACCCGCCAACATTCGACGCCGTCCGGCTCGCCGCCGCGCGCTATTGCCTCGCGTTGGGTGGTCCGCCGGGCATCCCGCCCGGGCAGGTGATGGGACTCCGTGGCGGGATCGACCAGCCAGATCTGTCCGTTGTGCCGGATGGCGAGGGGTTTGCCGGTCGGGTCTGTCCGGACTTGCAGGCCGGGGGTCTTTGCGGGGGCGTTGGGCGCGAGGGTCATGTGGCGGTGTACTTTCGTGGTGCGGCAGTGCGGTTTTGTTTATGCGGCTTTGACGAGGAGGAGTTCGTCCCAGCGGGTGGTGTAGCGGGGGGAGAGCATTTCCCTTTTCATGGTCCAGTCCGGTCCGGCCCGTATTCCGGCGTGGCCGAGGCCGATGGAGCCGCGGCCGTAGCGTCGGGTCACGTCCTCCAGGAGGGTTCCGATGCGGCGTTCCTCGTGCGGGTTCTCGAACAGGGCCAGCGGTGCCTGGTTGCCGGTGGGCCGCAGGTCGGTGACCATAATGCCGGCCCTCGCGTACCTGATGCCTTCGTGGATCTGGGGGAGGAGGGCGTGGGCGGCCTTGGTGAGCAGAACTGGGTCCGCGGTGGGCATCGGCAGCGGAACGCAGACCGAGGGGTAGGAGGTGTCTTTCGGATTGAAGTGTGAAGTGGCGGCGAACGCGGTGAGGACTTTGGCCTGGAGGCCGTGCTTGGCCAGCCGCGCCGAAGCCTGCTGGCCGTAGACGCTCAGGACCTGCCGCATGCTGGCCGCGGTGGTGATGGGAGTGGCGAAGGAGCGGGAGAAGATGAGCTGGTCGCGGCCGATCCGTTCTTCCTCCATCGGGATGCAGGGGGTGCCTTGCAGTTCCAGGACGGTGCGCATCATGACCACGGAGAAGCGATCCCGGATCGTGACAGGATCGGCCCGGGACAGGTCAAAGATGGAATGGATGCCCAGGCCGTTGAGCCGTTTGGTCAGTCGGGTGGCGACACCCCAGATCTCGATTACGGACAGGCGCCGCATCAGGGATTCCCTGTCGGCGGCGGGTACGGAGTCCCAGTGGCAGACGCCGTCGAAGGCCGGGTTGTGTTTCGCCCATTTGTTGGCCAGTTTTGCCAGGGTCTTGGTCCCGGCGATCCCCACGCAGACCGGTACGCCGACGTTGCGGCGCACGGCGGCCTTCATGGTCCGCCCCAGGGCGATGAGTTCACCCGGGGTGCCTTGGACGCCGAGGAAGGCCTCGTCAATGCTGTAGACCTCCAGCCATGCCGAGAAGCGGCCGAGCAGTTCCATCACCCGGGCGCTGATGTCGCCGTAGAGCTCGTAGTTGCTGGAGAGGGCGACGAGTCCCCACTCCTTGGCCCGTGGGGCGATTTTGAACCAGGGCTCACCCAGGGGGATGCCGAGGGCCTTGGCTTCCGGGGACCGGGTGACGGCGCAGCCGTCGTTATTGGACAGCACGACGACGGGCCGGCCCTCAAGGGACGGGTCGAACGCCCGCTCGGCCGAGGCATAAAAGCAGTTCACATCCACGTGTGCGATCTGGGGCATGCGGCGCATCGTGGCGGGCTTAGACATGGTTCTCCTCAGGCATCGTGCGCCTCAGACATGGTGCAGGCACCGGGTCGCGACGCCCCAGATGACCAGGTCCGCGACCGACGGGACCCGGATGTCCGGGTACGCCGGATTCTCCGCCTGCAGCACGACGCCGGCGGCCGTGACTCTCAGCCGCTTGATGGTCAGCTCCCCGTCCAGGACGGCGATGACAACAGACCCGTCCTTGGGTTCCAGGGCCCGGTTCACGATCAGTTCATCGCCGTCGCTGATCCCGGCACCTTCCATCGAGTCCCCGGACACGCGCACGACGTACGTGCTGGTGATGTCCTTGATCAAGTGCTCGTTCAGGTCGATCCGCCCATCAAAGTAGTCCTGCGCGGGCGACGGGTACCCTGCCGCGACCGGGACCGGGGAGATCAGCACCGACAGCAGCGACATGCCCGCGTCTATTACGCGGGGACCGACAACAACGCCCACAACACACCCTTATTCGAATATATGTTCGATGCATTCAGTGTATCCGCCCGGTCCGACAAAAGACCTTCCTCGCGGCACTGCTACCGCCGAAGGAGGGGATCCGGACTCCAGATCGCCCATCCCTTCGGTAGCATCACCAGCATGACCACATGCTCTGTGCTGCGCTGTCCCGAGACTCCGACGGCCCTATTTCAGTTGGTGCCCGGTTCCAACCTGGAAGTGCCTGTCTGTGCCGGACACAAGGCGATCTTGGGGAGCGGTGCCCGGTGGATGATCAACGGTGGCAGCGGCTCGCCGTCCGACGAGGGTCCCAAATGGTCCGCTGGAATTAGCATCCTCATGGGAAGAGATCTGCCGGACCACAACCGGCTGAGCGGTTTCGGAGTGAGCCGGACCATCGGCGACGAACCCGGCTTCACCGTAGTTTTGGACATTGACGCCGCGGACGGTCCGCAGAGGATTTCGTTCTGGACTACGGAGGACGTGGGTACGCGGCTGGGCGCCTTCCTAGTCAACCCATCGGAGCCGCCTGCGCCCGAGGTACCCTAGCGCGGACGGTGACCGAGAGGCCTCCACGGCGCGGCTCGGCTTCCGGCGTCAGGGAGTGGGGTGTTCCGGCTTGAGTTCGATCGGGTAGCCGGAGTCTTTGCAGGCCTTGGCCAGGCCAGCGAAGGATTCGCTGAGTTCGGCCCGGACATCAGAGATGGTGTACTCACCGTTTGCGCGGCTGGTGCCGGCGTCGTCATACCTGACCTGTCCGATCACGACTGCCATCATGTACCTCTGGACCTCGCCCAATGCCACATTCCGGGCGTCTGGTTCAGTCTTGTCGGCAAGGAGCTTTAGGGCGGCTCCGTAGGAAGTTCCGCCGGATTCCAAGGGCGCTGCCTGGGCCCCCAGATCGACGGAGTTGTAGGCCGTTTCGAAGTTCCGGCAGGGAGCCTCGTTCGCCGCGACGGAGCAGCCGGACAAGACAGCGGCCAGAGCGGCGGCGAGGAGGACTGAAAGTGCTTTCACTGGCTCATCCTAACTAGAAGCGAGCCAACAGCCCTACGGTGTGCTTTCTCTTAGCGCCCTGCCGTAGTACTCAGTGCTATTCCTGGTTGCGGCCGACACAACCAGGTGCCGCTGGCTCAGTCGCTGTGCGACGCACCCCTCGTACGGCAACACGGTGACGGCATCGATTCCGCTTTCCCACGCCGGGGTCAGTTCCTGGAGGCTTCAGGGCTCAGCGTTTCAGCGGAGGACCCGATACCGCACGTGGGTTACGAGGCCGGTACCGCTCACTTCCGTTGGTTCAAACTTGAGGTTGCCGACGCCGTCGAGCAGCCGCTCGCCCGCCCCCAGGACCATCGGCGCGATGTGGAGCCGCAGCTCGTCGATCAGCCCGGCCGAAAGGTACTGGCGAACGGTATCCGCCCCTCCGGCAATGGCCACGTCCTTGCTGCCGGCGGCCAACCGCGCCTGGGCCAGCGCAGATTCGATCCCATCGGTCACGAAGCTGAACGTAGTGCCGCCCTGCATCTGCAGGGGCTCGCGCGGGTGATGGGTGAGGACGAACACGGGCGCGTGATAGGGAGGCTCTTCGCCCCACCATCCCCGCCATTGTTCATCCCACGCCCCGGGGCCCGCGAACATGTTCCGTCCCATGATGTAGGCGCCGGCCGCGAGGATGCCTTCGCGCGCGGCCGCGTTGGCCTCGGGTTCTTCGAACTGCCATCGGTGCAGGCGCTCGCCGCCCTCGCCCAATGGGGCCGCCAGGCTTTGGTTCGGGCCGGCAACGAATCCGTCAAGGGAGATGGTCAGATCGCACGTGACTTGGCTCATGGGCCCATCATGCCATCACTGTGGCGGTTCGAGTCCGGCCGGAGCCCCGCAGTTGTCGCCGTCGTGCCGCGCGCAGGCCGTCCTGGCCGGGCAGAGCGGCGCCAGGCCGTACTGCTTCCATTTCCAATCTATCCTCCGCCCCCGGGCTTGTGGCAAGCCCCGGGTGGTGCCGCATAATCGCCAGTGGCCAGAACCTAAGGAACGGGAGAAGCGAAATGATCGAGCATGCGGTGGTGATCGTCGGAGGAGGCCCGACAGGGCTGATGTTGGCGGGTGAGCTGGCGCTCGCGGGTGTCGACGTCGCCATTGTCGAGCGGCGCGCCGACCAGGACCTCCCGGGCGCGCGCGCCGGCGGTCTGCACTCCCGCACTATCGAGGTCCTCGACCAGCGCGGAATCGCCGATCGGTTCCTCTCGGAGGGACAGGTGGCCCAGGTCGCAGGGTTCGCCTCCAACCGATTGGACATCAGCGACTTTCCCACTCGGCACCCCTACGGGCTCGGGCTGTGGCAGAAACACATCGAACGCATACTGGCCGGCTGGGTCGACGAATTGGCCGTGACGATCTACCGTGACCGCGAAGTCGTGGGGATCGTGCAGGACGGCGCCGGCGTCGACGTCGAACTCTCTGACGGCCAGTCGCTGCGGGCGGAATACGTCGCCGGGTGCGACGGCGGCCGCAGCCTGGTCCGCAAGGCGGCCGGTATCGATTTTCCCGGGTGGGATCCGACGACCAGCAGCCTGATCGCCGAGGTGGAAATGGTCGAGGAACCGGAACTAGGCGTCCACCGCAATCCCTTTGGCATTCATTCCTTCGGCAAGCTGGAGTACGAGATCCGCGAAGGGCAGGTGGTCTACAAGGAAGGCGGCCCGGTGGGGGTCATGGTGACCGAAGAACACGTCGGACCCGCGACACAACCCACCCTGCGCGACCTCAGCGACGCCCTCATCGCCGTCTGCGGGACTGATTATGGGGCCCACAGCCCCACCTGGATTTCCAGGTTCACGGACATGACCCGGCAGGCGGCCGCGTACCGTGACAGGCGGGTCCTCCTGGCGGGCGACGCTGCGCACGTACACGCCCCGGACGGTGGGCAGGGCCTCAACATCGGTGTGCAGGATGCAGTGAATCTGGGATGGAAGCTGGCCCAGGTGGTTAACCGGACAGCCCCGGACAGTCTCCTGGACACCTACCACGCCGAGCGTCACCCAGTGGCTGCCCGCGTGCTGCGCAACACGATGGCGCAGACGGCGCTTCGCCGCGCTGATGACCGGATCAAGGCCGTCGGCGAGGTCCTGGCCGAGCTCCTCAGCATGGAGGAGCCGCGCAAACGCTTCGCCGCCATGCAGTCCGGTCTGGATGTCCATTACGACGTCGGCCACTACGACGCCGGCGAAGGTCACCCGCTGCTTGGCCGCCGCATGCCCGATCTCGACCTGGTCACCCCGGACGGCCCCCTGCGGCTCTTCGCCCTGCTCCATAATGCCCGGCCGCTCCTGCTCAACCTCGGTGCGCCCGGGGCGTTCGACGCTATTCCGCTGCCGGATCGGGTGCGGCTGATCGATGCTGAATACGGTGGCCGGTGGGAGCTTCCGGTGCTCGGGGAAATCCCGGCTCCCACCGCTGTGCTGATTCGGCCCGACGGCTATGTGGCCTGGGTGGGGGAGCGCACCGAGGTGGGGCTCGCTGACGCACTCACCACGTGGTTCGGACCGCCTGCGGTGGCGTAGGGACTCTGCCACTGTGGCGTCGGTGCCACCCACACCACATTCAACGAGGACCACAACCAACGAGGACCACAACCAACGAGGAACAGCCATGTGGAGTGAAATACCGGAGGCCGAGCCCATGACAGGCTGGGCGGAGCTGGCCGAGAATGGCTGGGGAGCGCCACCCCGTTCGAAAACGGCGTGGCAGTTCTGCGTTACAGGACCAAGAAATAGGCGGAAAGGCCGCACTGGTGACGTGGACCAGCACTTCGAGGGTGCCATCAGACCTGGCTGATGTCGATTCCGGTGATGGGCTCGCCCGCGCGCTCGTAGACGAGCGAGATGGCGCCGTTTGGGAACGCCTGCGGCGGCTGCGCGACTCGGAACGCCGCGGGCACGCCGGTGCCATCCGGGAACAGCCGCTTGCCCGATCCGAAGATGAGCGGATAGAGGAAGAGGTTCATCCGGTCGACGAGGTCGGCGTCGAGCAGTGACCGTGCGAGGTCGCCGCTGCCGATGACGTGAATGTCGCTGAACCGGTCTTTCAGCGCGGCCACCTCTGCGACATCCGACAGCGCAGTGGTGCCTTCCCATGACGGGTCGGTCAGGGAGCGCGACACCACGAACTTCGGCAGGGCGTTGAACGTCACCGCGATCGGATCGTTGTCGCCCCGGGTGGGCCAGAACGCCGCGAAGATGTCGTAGGTCTTGCGTCCGAGGAGCAGTGCATCCATGCGGTTGATGCCCGCGACGATCGCCTCGCCAGTCTCGTCGTCGGAATATGCCGCCTGCCAGCCGCCGAACTTGAAGCCGCCCTCAAGGTCCTCGTCAGGGCCGCCGGGTGCCTGGTACACGCCGTCGAGGGTGATGAACAGGTCGACGGAGAGGATTCCCACGGTGTGCTCCTTCGCGTGAACGACGGCCGGATGCCGCCTCTACCTGTGCGTTGAATGAAGAAGATCCGGAATCGGCGCCTCTGAGTGCCAGACTAGCGTCGAGCGCATGGCAGGTCGAGGGATGAACGGGGGCGTCGGGGCTTTGCCGCCCCCGTGGATGGGTCACCGAGGTTGCGCCGCCGCCGGGGGAGAGGCCCCGATTCCTGGCCGGCGGGTTCTCGCTGCCCTTGCGTCGCCGAGGGTCACCGGGGGAGTATTTTGCGCATGACGATGCCTCTGCAGCCCTGCTATGCCGCCCGGGATGTAAGCGGGGCCCGCGCGTGCTGAGGCAGGTCGCGGAGGGTGTGCTCATCCACGAGAGCGAGTTCTGCCAGAGCAATGCCGTTGTCGTACAGGGCGGGACCGGCGCGTTGCTTATAGACGCCGGCGTGCACGAGGGCGAAATGGCCTGTCTCGTGAGCGACCTGTCGGACCTGGGGAACACCGTCGTGGCAGGCTTCTCGACGCATCCGCATTGGGATCATCTGCTCTGGCACGTCGGACTCGGTACGGTGCCGCGTTACGGCACGGCGCGCTGTGCGGCGACCGTCCGGGATCGGTTGTCGGGCGGGATCGATGCACGCCGGTTCGGCATCCCCGAGGACGTTTCCCTGGATTTGCTCGGCCTCCTCACGGGCCTGCCCACCGACACGGTGCGGATTCCGTGGGATGGCCCGGGAATCCGAATCATCGAGCATCAGGCTCATGCCCCGGGTCATGCGGCGCTGTTGATCGAGGAACGCGGAGTCCTCGTTGCGGGCGACATGCTTTCTGATGTCCTGATTCCGATGCTCGACCTGAATGGCACCGGCGACCCGATCGAGGACTACCTCGCCGCCCTAAGGTTGCTCGAGGACGTGGCGGGCGATGTCAGTGTTGTAGTCCCGGGCCACGGGTCCGTTGGCGGAGCTGACCAGCTGCGCGCAAGGATCGATCAGGACCGGGCATACGTGCACGCCTTACGTGACGGCCTGGATCCCAGCGACCCGCGGATTGGTCCGTCGGCCAAGCCCGGCTGGGAATGGGTGAGCGACGTGCACGCAGGGCAACTGCAACGCCTGCACCTGCGAAGCGAGAGCGACGGGACGCCCGACTAGCGGGTGGGGAACGCTCCAAGGTCTTACTGGCACTCCTGCGGATCCTGCTGGTGCGTGTTCTGCTGCTCGAGGTGACCTAGCCGGACGAAGACGCGCCTGATACCCCGGTGCTGAAGTGCATGTCCGATACCCGGACAGCCTCCTTGCTCGCTACCCTCGAGTCGATCCAATAAATGAGTTGACCATGTTGAGGACGGGGCTGGCGGGAATCAGAGTCTGGCCGTGATTGCGGCCAGGTAGAGCACGGAATTGGGCGTTGGGCATCAGTTGTGCCGCTCGTTCCGAGTCCCGGTACCGGAGCGGATCCTCCGTGCCGGCGAGCAGCAAGGTGGGTGTCGCCATCGTCCGGAGATCCGCCTCCGGGATTCCGGGTTCGTCCTCGCTGCGCCGGAAGTAGGCGCGTAGTGCGGCGGCGTCATTGGCCAGAAATGCTGCCGCGGTTTGTGGATCGATCTCGCGACCCGTGGAACTACTCCATTGACGCAGAAATTCGGGCACGCCGCCCCGGTCCAGCGCCTCGTCATATCCGGGGAAGAAGATTGATTCAATTTGCCCGGCAGGCGACCGGTAGGTGCCGCCAACAGAAGTGAATGTCTCGACACGCTGGGGGCTGCTGGCCAGCAGCGAGAATCCGACTCTCGCGCCTGCGGAATACCCCAAGTAGTGGGCTGACTGCACTCCCGCGGCGTCGAGGACTGCCAGAAGATCTCCGACGAGCAGGTCCATACTGTAGGCGTCTTCGTGGTGTGGTTTTTCGCTGCGGCCATGTCCCCGTAGGTCCAGAGTCACCACGTGCAATCGTTCTTCCAACGCTTTCGCGTAGCCGAGGCCCCGCCAGATGGCGCGGGAAAGCCCTGAGCCGTGTACCAAGACGATGGTGGGGCCGGCGCCCGATTCCTGGAAGGAAATCCGGACGCCGTCCAGGGCGTTGATTGCTTCACCCATGACGTGCTCCTTTTTGAGGGACGCTAGTTGACCGTGGTCGGGCCACGGCACAGTTATCGGCGGTGCGATGCTTCATCATGGCGTATCGAGTCGCACCCGTTCTGGGTGGTTCGATCCGTCGTCGGTGATGCGCCGGTTGGCTGCTTTCCGTCCGCGGTAGCGCTGGACTGCGTGGGCGTTTCCGCAAATTGCCGAGCAGTAGGCGCGTCGTCCGTTGCGGCTGGTGTCGACGTACGCGTGCTCGCATCCGGGACGCGAGCATATGCCCATGCGACCGACGCTGGCCTCGACGGCGAAGAACGCGAGGCCGCCGATGGTGGCTGCCTGGACGCGCTCGGTGAGGCGATGCTCGTCTCGGGCGAAGTGGAGATGCGGGGGAAAGCCGTCGTGGGTTGCGAGGTGAACCTGATGCACACCAACAGCCAACAACTCGTTGATCAACTCGCACCGCGCATCCGTGTTGGTTGCGGCGAACACCCCCCGCAGGCACCGCGTCCA
The DNA here is from genome assembly GCF_052115605.1 of Arthrobacter sp. 2MCAF15. NCBI lineage: Bacteria > Bacillati > Actinomycetota > Actinomycetes > Micrococcales > Micrococcaceae > Arthrobacter > Arthrobacter sp. 2MCAF15. Next base: position 59,936 of record NZ_JBFRGZ010000022.1, read on the forward strand.
GTCGCGCAGCCCCGCGAGTTCGTCGTCGAGGTCGACGATGCGAACGAGAGAACGGGCGAGGGTGGCCGCGACCGTGTCGCTCGTCCACGAGCCGTCGACGTCGAGGTTGACGAGCTCCTCGGCGAGATGAACCCCGATCATGTTGTCATGGTTGAACGGCATAGACCTATGACACCACACTGGGGGTTCGGGGCGACAAATGAGGATGAACACCCATGCCATTGCGAGCGACACGTAAAGGAAGCTACCAGTGCGAACGATGAACCATTCCACGGGGAAGAACCCTGGGAGCAGAACGACGCTCCCGTGGACTTTTCCGCTCGCTGACCGCCTCACGGGCGTCCGATCATCTCCAGTACGTGAAATTCTGAGCATCCTGTCGCGCGGGGACGTCATTTCATTCGCGGGAGGCATCCCAGACCCCGAGCTGTTTGCCGTCGAGGAAATCAGGGCAGCCTTTGACCATGTACTGACCCATCACGCCAGCAAGGCGTTGCAATACGCCTCGACAGAGGGAGAACCGGCCCTGCGGGAGCAAGCCGCCGCGCGCATGTCCCGCCAACTGCCCACTACCGCGGCACAGATCCAGATCACTTCCGGCTCCCAGGAAGGCCTGTACCTGATCGGTCAGGCACTCCTGGACCCCGGAGACGTCGTTCTCGTGGAACGCCCCACGTACCTCGCCGCTGTGCAGGCTTTCGCCTTGTCCGGCGCGCGGATGATCGGCATCCCTGCGGACGAAGACGGAGTGCTCCCTGATGAACTGGAACAACTCATCGAAAGGCACCGACCCAAATTCGTCTACCTGATTCCGACTTTCCAAAACCCCACAGGCATGTGCATGCCGGCCGGACGTCGCCACCAAGTGGCCGAAGTCCTTCTCCGCACGGGGACAGCGCTGGTCGAGGATGACCCGTACGGAGAGCTGCGGTTCTCGGGGGACCCGGTGTCGCCAATCGCCGCGTTGCCGGGAATGCAGGCCCAGACCCTGGTGCTGAATTCGATGTCGAAAATCACGGCCCCGGGTCTCCGTGTGGGGTGGATCCGGGGAGAAGGGCAAATCCTGCGAAGCATCGCCATCGTAAAACAAGCGGTCGGGCTGCATTCACCGGTCACCGACCAGCTAGCGGTCGCGCGTTACCTTGCCACCAACGACCTGGATCGGCACATCGGCCGCCTCAACGCGGTGTACAAATCGCGCCGTGACGCCATGCACACCGAACTCGCCAGAATCCTGCCCGAAGGAGCGACCATGACAAATCCCGACGGAGGCATGTTCCTGTGGGTCCGCCTCGGGAACGACATCGACACCAGCCATCTTCTTCCAGCGGCCGTTGAAGAAGGCGTGGCGTTCGTGCCGGGCTCTGCCTTCTACGCCCACGACCCTGATAAAACGACTTTGCGCCTGTCCTATGTCACCAATTCCCCGGACGTCATAGCCGAGGGCATCAAACGACTCTCTCGAGCAATAAGGACCCACAGCAAGCAGCCGAGCCCGGCCGCCGCGCGCTAGACCTTCGGACGCTAGTGCTGGGATCGCAGAACCGCCCTGCGCAGCAGGGGAGGGGCCGTTGACGTGGGCTGCGTCGGAGCGGAGCGCGCGCGACTCGAACCAAAGGGCTGAAGGTTGGGGTTCCGCCGAGTCCAAAGCGATAGCCATGTCGTGGTCCTTCCGTGGCTTGCGACGTACTTGGATCATGGCCGTCCAACGAACTTCCGCTGACTCGATAGGGTTCAACGGTGAGGCTTGTCCGGCCTGATCTGATTTATCGGTCCGGGGGAGTGGAACTCTGGGCGCTGATGACAGCTCTGATAGCTGCCGGTCTCGCCGCATGCGTAAGGTTGTGAGAGGACGTCGTGGAGAGTGAGAGTGGCGGCAACAGAGTCAGAGTGAGCGCGCGCTTCCGGGTCACGTTAAACGTGTTCCTGCTGACTGTGCTGATCGTTCTATCTGCGGGGGTTGCCAGCGGTGTCTTACCGTACTCCGTTGCGGGAGTCGCAATTACGGGACTTCTCGTGGGTCTGTTCTCCAGCACGGATCGTAAGCCCTCGACCGACGTCGAGGGCCGTCTTGGCTGGTGGAAGCGCAGGGAACGTGGAGCCTTCTACACGGCCTGGTGGATACTCATTCTGTTGGCTGGTGTCCTGATCCGAACGCTTTCCGTTGACGGAGTGGACTGGCGGACAGCCTTGGTATTGGGCATCATGGCTATCCCTCTCTGGGCCATTCTCCGCAAACCTCCTGAACGTCCTTGGGACCCTGGCCGGCTTACGAAGTAGCGGTCCACCCGGTCGACATGGTTCCCCAGAGATGGGAGAGGGCCTGGGGCTAGGGATCTTGCATCTGCTGCAATAATCACGATTACTGGTAACGGTGCATATTCAGTTTCGAACTATTCTGTAGGTCTGTCGGCTGATGCTGGCCGAAACTGCCGACACCGCGATGGTGAACCGTAGCCGGTTCACTTGTAGTGGGCGGGGCGAACTTCCGGCAGTTCGGATCCTCGTCGACCGACTGCGGCCACTTTGCCGAGGCCAGTCTGGATCTTTCCGCTACTTCTCTGCCTTGACGGTCTTGGTGTTCGAGGCGCAACGGTTTTAGACCATAGATAACTAGCGAGACCGTCAGGGCCGCGAAGGCGGCGTACGCAAGTGCGGGTAGCCCCTCGTAGGACGTCATCGAAGGCAGGGAAAAAATGATCGCGGCGGCGGCGACAAGGAACGCAAGGTGGACTGCCTCAAAGCCGATCTCGCCCTTCCCTCGCGGTTTGATGGCCATGCGGTGACGCCCGGCCCAGCTGAGGCTATAGCCCAAGAGCAAGAGGTACACATATATCAAGACCCGTGTCATTTGCAGTACTTTCGCCCGTAGTTGAATGCATCATAGCCAGCGGGCGGAATTTGTCCCGCACCCGAGCCCCAAGACGCGAATTTGCAGATCCGTGGTGAGCTAAACGGGTTTGACTGTATTTTGGCCGTCACGGAAACACACTCAGAACCTGGAAAACTGGATCTCACATCGAACTGAGAGGTTCCCCTTTCGTTGCCCGCCGTAGACCGTGGTGCGGCTGCGTTAAGGGGCGACGTAGCGGCTCATTGGTGTCGCTGCTGCGGTGGCGTGCTTCTGCGTGACCTGATAGCTGTAGCCGAGCATTTCGGCCACGATCGGGGCCGGAACTTCCGTGACGAGTCCGCGGAGGGCTGCGTTGCGTGCGCCCAGAAGGTTGATGCCCACTTCCCGGAGACGCTGCATGAGTGTATTGGGGTGGATATGCCGGCCGGGCCGGTATCCGGGGAACAGCCATTCGCTTCCGGTGCTGCTGCCGGTGCGCATGTTCGGGCGTGAGGCAAGGTGTTCCATGAGCAACGTCGCGAACGGCTCCGGCACTGGGGCGGGGTCGCCTTCGCCGAGGGACAGGCGCGGGCCATCGGGCGTGAGGATCACGTCGGTGCTCTTCATCGCGGCAATGTTCACGACGGGCTGGGCGTAGAGCAGCAGGAGAGTGGCGGCGACCCGGTAGGGCAGGGTGTCTATGTTGTCGGTGAGGCAGGCCTTGAGCATTTCGAGCCGCTGGCCCTGAGTAAGCAGGGGAACGGTCTTGGCCTGTCGGAATCCGATGGTGATGTTGGGGCCGGTCCGGTTCTTGACCGCCCAGACGAAGAAGGTCCTGATGGCGTGCCGGGTGGTCGGGCCGTCGGCCAGCCAGACATCGACGTCGGCCTGGGCGCACGAGGCGACGGTCCGCCCGTGGGTGAGCCTAAGCCAGGTGAGGAATTTGATGGTTTCGGTGATTTCCTGCTTCGCGCTGTGGACGGGGCCGCGGGTGGGTTTCCCGTCGGCAGATAGGCTCCTGATGCGCCGCAGGTGGTGCCACCGGGCGAAAGACTCGACGGGCCGCCGGATGTCGGCGTCGTCTACGTCCTCGAGCTTGCTGGTGAGCCAGCGTTGAAAGAGAGCGAGGTAGTGGTCTCGGTTCGGGAGTATTTTGTGGTGGGTGAGCAGGCTGCGCAGGTGTTCCACCCGCAGGCTGTTGGGTTCCTGATCCAGTGCCTCGTGGCTGAGCGGGATCTCGCCGGTGGCAAGTCGTTGGAGCAGGTCGCGGACGCCGGTTTTGCGGAGCCAGGTGAGGATGCTTTCGGGGCGCTGGGCTGCGCACAGCGCCCCAAGCAGTTTCGTCGCCGTCGTTTCCGATCCCTGTGCATCGTCGACGCGAAACAGGACGGTGAGGTCGTCCCGAAGCGAGCAACGGGCGCAGGTGTTCTGGCGGTAGTGCTCGGTTTCCGTGCCGCAGCGTGAGCAGTGGTAGTCCTGGGTGATACCTGCGCAATCGACACAGACCGGTTGATCGCCGTGGGAAGGAGCCCGCCCGGGAAGCATGCGCTCTGTTCGGCAGCCGGGGCAGGGCCCGTGAGTGCGCATGGCGACGGTGAAGCAGGTTCCGCAGATCCTGCCTTCGGGCCAGCTGGCGCGGTGCCTGCCGGCTGCCCGTGAGCATCTGTCGCAGGTGAAGTCTCCTGCGGTGCGGGGCCGGCCGCGGACGGCTCTCCGCGGTGTGATTTCAGCCGTCATCGCGGATCACGCGGGCGCGTTTGGGGCGGATGGTTTTGTTCAGGTCCACGACGTTGGCGTCGGAGGCGACCCTGCGGACCTTGGCGTCTGTTGCCGTGACGGTGACCAGGTCCTCAGGTCCGCAGGAGAAGATGTCGCAGAGGGCTGCGACCATCATGAGCGATACACGTTCCGGGCGTTGGGTGACGAGCCGGTAGACCTGGGAGGCCGAGAGCTCGATGCCGCGTTCTTTCAGTAGTGGGCCCAGGTCGGTTGTGTTGTGCATCCCGCGGGCTGCCATCAGTTCGGCGAGCCGCCAGCGGTAGTCGATCTCTCGTTTCATGAGGTTCAGTCTTCCATTCCGGCCAGGGCGTCCCGGACGGTGGAGTCCAGGGCACGGCGCAGCGTTTTGACGCGGTAGTCGCTGGAGACGGAGGTATAGAGGGCCGTGGTCGAGGCGTGCTCGTGTCCAGCCTGGTGCTGGACGAACAGGGGGTCCATGCCGGCTTCGATCAGGTGGGTGACGTAGGAGCGGCGCAGCGAGTGGATGTCCAGGCCGGGGGAGAGGCCCAGGTCTTCGCAGTAGCGGTTGAACCTGCGGTTCAGGGCCGTCTCCGAAACAAGGGTGCCGCGTTCGGACGGGAACAGGTCCAGCCCGTCGGTCATGTGCGGGTGGCCGCGGTCCAGCCAGTCGGCGATGATCTCCGCCGACCAGTCAAACACCGTCAGGACGCTGCGGCGTTTCGGGGGAGAACCCCGCATGGCCTTGCCAAAGCGGACCTGCAGTACCCCGTACTTACCGAACTCCCGTGCGTGCGGGTTCCGGGCAAAATCCACAGTCTGGAGGTGTCTGACCTCATTGCGTCGCAGCCCCCAGGAGTAGGCCACCTTGAAGAGGACAGCGTCGCGGTAGGCCGGCAGCCAGCCCTTGCGGCCCAGGGTCGCGATCCGGTCCACCTCGTCATCGGCGCGGTCAAAGAAGGCCTGCAATTCCTCCCTGGTGAACGGGCGCCGGACAGGAGCTGACTCTGTCGCCTGTGCATGGACCGCGGTGTTCCAGTCAAAGCAGACCTGCGAAGGGTGCGTTCCGAAGTACTGTTCGCAGACCCGGTCCCAGCCATACTCAGGCGACGCTGCGTAGGCGCAGAACGCCCTCAGCGCTGCCTGGTAGCTCCGGATGGTGGACTGGGCGGCGTGCTTCACGCTGCGCAGATCCCCGAAGAACTCGTCCACGTGGGCCGGCGTCCACTGCCACGGATACTCGTTCGTGGACTCCTGGAACCGTGTCACCAGCCGTTCCCGGCCTTCGATGGTGCCAAACGACAGGTTCCTGCTCAACTGCTGGTTTCGCCAGCCCGTGAGCATCTGGGTGAACACGTGGTCCTCGGGGTGAAGGAAACGCACAGCGCCGAAGTCGAGCACCCGCCCCGCTGAATCGACCGCCACGAAGCCTCCTGATACATTGCATTGGATGCAAGAATCATGCAATTAATGCAGCATCGGCGCAAATCCGCGGATCGGAGGGTCATTCCAGCCTGACGCGCTCCAGCTTATGAGGGCTGCTTTGGCGGGACTTGCCAGTGGTCCCAATCGGCCAATCGCCTGTGTTCCCGCAGGTCACAGGTACTTTTCTGCTGCAGTCGCGGGGGCGCCGGGTGGCAATGTGCGGAGGAGGGGTGATCGTGCATCGGATGCAATAATCACGGTACAGCTTGTCATAACGCAGGTTATCGGCACTCGAAAATGTGCGGGGGAGTGCCAGCAAAAGGGGCGTGTCGGGTCTGTCTTGGCGATTTTTCCGTGGATTCAGCCGCTACTCCCAGGCAGTGATTAATGGCCGGGCGCTGGGACGGCCGCCGGGGTGTGTTCGATGACGAGTGTGCTCCGCTGGCGTCCTGGTGCTACCAGGCGGGCATTGCTTTCGTCATTGCCGGTTGCACGCCATGCGGCGATGGCGGCGTCCTTGTCGAACCTCTGGTGCCGGGCGGTGAGCCGGCGCAGGGGTTCGTGTTGGTCGAGTTCCACGAACCAGGTTTCATCCAGGAGGGCTGCGACCTCGTTCCATGGGGCCTCGTCAAGAAGCAGGTAGGTGCCCTCGGTGATGATCAGGCGTGTTTCCGGCGGGACGGCGATGGCCCCCGGCGATCGCGTCGTTGACGTCGCGGCGGAAGACCGGTGCGAAGATTTCCCGCGAGGTCTCTGAGCGCAGCTGCCGGAGCAACGCGACGTAGCCGGCACCGTCGAAGGTGTCCGGAGTGCCCTTGCGGTGCTCAAGCCCGCGGGCCACGAGCAGCGACTGCGCCAGGTGATATCCGTCCATGGGGACCAGGGCGACCTGCCCGGGATGGTCGGTGTGCAGGTGCTCCAGCAGCCATTCGGCGATGGTTGATTTTCCGGCACCGGGCGCTCCGGCGATTCCGAGCAGGGACCGTCCGCGCCGCAGGAGCAGCGTTTCAGCCCGGGCGAGGAGCTGCTGGTGGCCTGATTCGTCCCAGCGCAGGTATGAAGGGGCGTTCATCGCTTCTTCTTTCCGGCTCTTGCCTGGAACAGGACGACAATCAACTGGAAAGCATGGCGGATGCCCGATGGCCGAGCTGCTGTTTCATACCGGCCTTGCTGGTTCGTGTGGGCGGCCGGGCCAAACTTGTTCCGCAAGCGAGAGGACAGGAAAGAGGGCCGGGTTGTCCGAGGCCCCACGCCAAGCCATCCGCAGATAGATCGGCAGGGTCTCGTCGAGCACTCGCAGGAAGTGCACATGCGGGTCGGTCACGTTTTCAGCCACGGAGGAAACAGTCAGGGAGCACCCGACTTCGGCTCCGACCAAGGCCATGGCGGTCCACGAATCCGGCGCCCTTTGCACGATGTCGGGATCGAACCCGGCTCCCAGGCTGAGTCTGCGCAGCCGGTCGCCGAGGACAGAACCCTCGTGCGGAGGAAGTGCCACGAACGGCTCCCCAGCAAATTCCGCCAGATGCACTTCCTCTTGCAGGGCCAGCCGGTGGGACGCCGGGATGGCCATGACGAGGTGTTCCTCCACGATGATGCGCGACTGAACGCCAGCCGGTACGAAATCCCACCGGCCAAGGCTGATATCCACTTCGCTCCGGAGGACTCGGGCGAGGGCCGGAAGCGCGAAGTCCTGGCTGTCCAGGCGGAATTCGATGCCCGGGTAGGCCTTCCGGACCTCCCTGGCGAGCACTCCCACCAGTACGTGGGTTGATGCGCCGGAATAGGCGAGCTTGACCGTCCCCACTTCCCCGCGTCCGGCGGCGAGCGTGCTGGCCCGGGCGCGTTCCGCTGTAGCGAGAATCTCCTGGGCGGGTGGAATCAGGGCCGCTCCCGCCGCGGTCAACTGGACGCTGCGTGTGCTGCGGATAAAGAGGTCGGTGCCGAGGTCGCGCTCCAACTGCCGCACCGTGCGACTTACCGGCGGCTGTGCCAGGTGGAGCCGCTCCGCCGCCCGTCCGAAATGCAATTCCTCCGCCACGGCGAGGAACACGCGCAATTGCTGAATCTCCATGCAGACATTCTTACAGATCTTGCAATAATGCGACACCCAATAAGTATTGGACGCGGTGTAATGGCCGGTGGGATAGTGAAATGGATCCCTATGGAAGAGGACCCATGAAACTGCAGAGCAACGTAGCTCCCCCGGCGCAGGGGGTTGCCCCAGACCGCCAACCCGCACGCCGGGACGCTTTCGGCCGCGACGCCAGCGGGCCGCTGGCCGGAATCGTGGTCGCCGACTTCAGTCGCGTGCTGGCGGGGCCCTACTGCACCATGCTTCTGGCGGATATGGGCGCCACCGTAATTAAGGTCGAGGGCCCCTCCGGGGATGAAACACGTGAGTGGAAACCCCCGGTATTCGAAGGCCAATCCACGTACTACCTCTCGATCAACCGGAACAAGAGGTCCATAGCGCTGGACTTCGGCGACCGCGACGACGTCGCAACGGCGCGCAACATCGCAGAAAGTGCGGACGTCGTCATCGAGAACTTCAAGCCTGGCGGGCTTGACCGCTTCGGCTTGGACTACGCGTCCATCGTGGAACGCAACCCCGCTGTAGTCTATGCGTCCATCACGGGGTTCGGTTCAGCCGGCGGAGCCACTCTGCCCGGCTACGACCTGCTCGTCCAGGCCATGTCCGGACTCATGAGCCTCACCGGCGATCCGGAGTTCCCCGCATACCGGTCGGGCGTCGCCGTGTTCGACGTCATCACCGGACTCCACGCCGCAATCGGCGTGCTGTCCGCGCTGCACGAACGCAGCCAGAGCGGCCGGGGCCAGCGCATCGAGGTCAACCTCATGTCCTCGGCTTTGTCAGGCATGGTCAATCAGACCGGAGGGTTCCTGCTCAGCGGAAACGTGCCCACGCGGATGGGAAATGAGCACCCCAGCATCTACCCCTACGAGCCGCTCCCCACCGCCGACGGAGAGATCGTCCTGGCCATCGGCAACGACCGGCAGTTCCGGATCCTCTGTGCTGCGCTTGGCGCACACAGACTCGCTGATGACCCCAGGTTTTCCACCCCTCCGCAGCGAAGCCTCAACCGATCGGCATTGCGCCCCATCTTGCAGGAACTGCTGGCCACCAGGCCCGCTTCCGAGTGGTTCGACATCTTCACCGAGGCCCGGTTGCCGTGCGCGCCGATCAACGATGTCCGTGGCGGCATCGAGTTCGCGGAGCGCCTCGGACTTGAACCGGTGGTGGAAGTGGGAGCTGGTGAAGAGGCCATCCCCGGCGTCCGCAACCCGATCACCTTCTCGGCGACGCCCGCCAGCTACGACCTTGTGCCACCGGACATCGATGCCGACCGCGGGGACATCCTCGAGTGGCTGCGCTCGGCGCCGCAACGCCAGCCCTCCCCCGACGCAGCCACCCGACAAACAACCAGCACCCGTCCACGGAACGATTGAAGGACTCATCATGACCACCACCACCTCCCGGGCCGCCGCGACTTCGGACTATTTCCATCTCGATGACCAGCTGACCGCCGAGGAGACTGCGATCCGCGACAAGGTCCGCGAATTCGCCGAACAGCGTGTCCTTCCCATCATCAACGAGTATTGGGAACGGGCGGAGTTCCCCGACGAGCTGCTCCCTTCGCTGGCTGAACTCGGCATCATCGGCACCTTCATCCAGGGCTACGGTTGCCCGGGAATGAGCCGGAAGGCCGCGGGTATGGTGGCGCGGGAGATGGCGAGGGCCGACGGTAGCATCAACACTTTCCTCGGCGTGCACTCCAACCTGTGCATGGGTGCATTGAACATGCTCGGCAACGAAGAACAGCGGCAGCGCTGGCTCCCTGATATGGCCAAGCTCAAGAAGACGGGCGCCTTTGCTTTGACTGAACCGGACCATGGGTCCGACTCCGTAGCCCTGGAAGCCAGCGCAACCCGCGACGGTGACACATGGGTGATCAACGGCCACAAACGCTGGATCGGCAACGGCCACGCGGCGCATGTCGTTGTGCTGTTTGCCCGCAACACGGAGGACGGCAAGGTCAACGCCTTCGTCGTCGAGAAGGACGCGAACGGCAACCACCCGGAGGGCTACAACCCCACCGTCATCACGGGCAAGATCGGCAAGCGCGCCATCCTTCAGTCCGACATTGTCATCGAGAACATGCGGATCCCGGAAACCAGCCGGCTGGAGAACTGCAGGTCCTTCGCCGACGTCTCCCGCGTCCTCCAGGCGACCCGTGGCGGTGCCGCGTGGGAGGCCGTGGGCCACGCCATGGCCTGCTTTGAGATCGCCGTCGACTATGCCGCCAGCCGTCAACAGTTCGGTAATCCGATCGCCGGTTACCAGTTGGTGCAGCACCGTCTGGCCAACATGCTCAGTGAACTGACAGCGATGCAGCTGATGTGCAACCGCATGGCGGAGCTGGCCGACCAAGGCACGTTGACCAACGCTATGGCGTCCATGGTCAAGATGGCCACTTCCCAGAAGGGCAAGTGGATCTGCAACGAGGCACGTGAACTCCTCGCCGGCAACGGCCTGCTGCTTGAAAACCACGTGGCCCGCCACATGACCGACATGGAGGTGGTGTCCACCTACGAGGGCACGGACTCCATCCAGGCACTGCTCGTGGGCCGCGACATCACCGGTATCTCAGCGTTCCGCTGACAACTGACAGCTGTCCGCCCCACACCAACACCACCACCACCAAGGAGTTTCCATGCCCGAAGCATTCCTCATCGGCGGGGCCCGCACCCCCGTCGGGCGCTATGGCGGCGCCCTGAGCTCCGTCCGGCCCGACGATCTGGCCGCACTCACCGTGCGGGCCGCCGTCGAACGCGCGGGCCTTGACCCGGCCGTCGTCGACGAGGTGATCCTCGGCAACGCCAACGGCGCCGGTGAGGAAAACCGCAACGTCGCCCGCATGGCCTGGCTGCTCGCCGGGTTCCCCGACACCGTCCCCGGCATCACCGTCAACCGCCTGTGCGCCTCCGGCCTGAGCGCCATCATCATGGCCTCCCACATGGTCAAAGCCGGCGCCGCGGACATCGTGGTCGCCGGCGGCGTCGAGTCCATGTCCCGCGCCCCTTGGGTCATGGAAAAGCCGGACAAAGCGTTCGCCAAGCCCGGCGCCGTCGTAGACACCTCCATCGGCTGGCGCTTCCCCAACCCGGCCTTCCTGTCCGGCGAACTCTCTCGCCACGGCAAGGCCACCTTCTCCATGCCGGAAACCGCGGAGGAAGTGGCCCGCGCCTACAACATCTCCCGCGAGGACTGCGACGCCTTCGCCGTCCGCTCCCACGAGCGCGCTCTCGCAGCGATCGAAGCCGGTCGCTTCGCCGACGAGATCGTCCCCGTCACGGTCAAGGGCCGCAAGGGCGCCGAAACCATTGTGGACACCGATGAAGGCCCGCGCCCCGGAACGTCCCTGGACGTCCTCGCCAGCCTGCGCCCGGTGGTCAAAGGCGGCAGCGTGGTCACCGCCGGCAACGCCTCCACACTCAACGACGGCGCCTCGGCAATCATCGTCGCGTCCGAGGCTGCCGTGCAGAAGTATGGCCTCACTCCCCGCGCCCGCATTCTGGACGGCGCCTCCGCCGGTGTCGCGCAGGAAATCATGGGCATCGGCCCGGTTCCGGCCACCCGGAAAGTCCTGGACCGAGCGGGCACCGCGGTAGGCGACCTGACCGCCGTCGAACTTAACGAGGCTTTCGCCTCGCAGGCACTGGCCTGCATGCGCGAACTGAAGCTCGAACCCGGCACCGTTAACAACGACGGCGGCGCGATCGCCCTCGGGCACCCGCTCGGCTCTTCCGGGTCCCGCCTGGTCATCACCCTGCTCGGGCGCCTCGAACGCGAAGCCAGGCAAGGCCGCAAGCTCGGTCTCGCCACCATGTGCGTCGGCGTCGGGCAAGGCACCGCGCTGCTGCTGGAAGGTATCTAATGACAGAGGTGATGAACGACGCCGGAACGAGCCTGGACGGCGCGGGTTTCGGGACGCTGCTGGTTGAAGAGCGCGAAGACCGGTTGGTGGTTCGGCTGCACCGGCCCGAGCTGCGGAACGCGATCGACCAGGCAATGGTCGATGAGCTGCACACGGTATGCACGCACCTGGAGCGCACACCGAAAATCCTGATCCTCTCCGGCACCCCCGGCAACCCGGAAACCGGAGCCAAGGCCGTCTTCGCGTCCGGCGCCGACATCGCGCAGCTGCGCGAGCGGCGCCGTGACGACGCGCTGGCGGGGATCAACTCCGGAGTCTTCGATCGGATCGCGAAACTGCCCATGCCGGTCATCGCCGCGCTGGACGGAATTACGCTCGGCGGCGGCGCGGAACTGGCATACGCGGCCGACTTCCGCATCGGCACCCCGGCGCTGCGGATGGGCAACCCCGAGACAAACCTGGGCATCCTGGCCGCAGCCGGTGCCACCTGGCGGCTGAAGGAGCTCGTCGGGGAACCGATGGCCAAGCAGATCCTGCTTGCCGGCAAAGTCCTCACGGGCAAGGACTGCCTCGCCGTCGGGCTGATCACCGAACTCGTGGACCCGGAGTTGTTGCTGGACACGGCGCACGCCCTGGCGGACGCCATCGCGGCGCAGGATCCGCTGGCAGTACGCATCACCAAGGCCGTGTTCCACGCCCCGCGGGAAGTCCATCCCGTCATCGACACCCTGGCCCAGGGCATGCTCTTTGAGTCCCAGGCCAAGTTCGACCGCATGCAGACGTTCCTCGACAGGAAGAAGAAGTAAATGAACAACCCAGCCGTGCCAGCCGCGCAACCCGGCGGCCTCCCAGCCGGCATCCCCGCACGCGTAGGTGTCCTCGGCGGAGGCCGAATGGGCGCTGGCATCGCCCACGCGTTCCTCGTCAAGGGAGCAGACGTGGTCGTAGTCGAACGCGACGAGGCCTCCGCACAGGCAGGCCGTGAGCGCGTCGAGTCCTCCACGGCGAAATCGATCGAGCGCAACCCGCAGGGCGGCAACCTCGACGAGATGCTCTCCCGCCTCACCGTTTCAGTGGACTACGCCGCCTTCGCGGACCGCGAGCTGGTGATGGAGGCCGTACCGGAGGACTGGACTATGAAGGTGGCAGCGCTCCGCCGGGTCGAGGAGCAGCTCACGCCGGGCACCGTGCTGGCCTCGAACACCTCCTCGCTGTCCGTGTCCGGGCTGGCGGAGGAGCTGGCACGCCCGCAGGACTTCATCGGGTTGCACTTCTTCAACCCGGTCCCCGCCTCCACCCTGGTGGAACTGGTCATCGGCAAGCAGACCCGTCCCGACCTCGTCGAGCAGGCCCGGACCTGGGTCCAGGGACTGGGCAAGACCGCCGTCGTTGTCAATGACGCCCCCGGCTTCGCCTCGTCCCGGCTGGGCGTAGCGATTGCCCTGGAAGCGATGCGCATGCTCGAGGAAGGCGTCGCCTCGGCTGAGGACATCGACAATGCCATGGTCCTCGGTTACAAACACCCCACCGGGCCGCTGCACACCACAGACATCGTGGGCCTGGACGTCCGCCTGGGCATCGCCACGTACCTCCACGAGAAGTTGGGTGATCGGTTCGCACCGCCGCAGGTACTGCGCGACAAAGTTGCCCGCGGCGAGCTGGGCCGCAAAACCGGCAAGGGCTTCTTCGACTGGAGCTGAGCCGCCTGTCGCCTGCCCTCAAAGCCAGGTTTTCGTCAGCGCCACGTATCCCTTGTCGATGACACTGCCGCCGTATTCCTCCAGAGATGCCAGACGCGGTTCCTCAGTGGAGGCGCGGTCGGCGACGCTGTAGTGGTGGGTGAGTTCGTCGCTGAGCTCGACCCGTGCGTTGCGTCCGGCCGCGGTGTTTGCCGTGCCATCCGCAATAGAGCAACGCGGATGTTTCACTCTGGTGGGAGTCATATGAACGAGGCACGGGCTAAATGCAGGACCGTCGGTACGAGTGCTCGTTGGGCGAGACCACCCCCTCCAGCCAAAGATCCGGCCTCCCCCACTCCTGAAGCGACATCTTGCACCTCTCTGTGACTCGTGTCATGATTTATCGAAAGCGCACTCCGTTAGGAGTGGACTGTCAGAAGGGCTATAGATGAGCGACGCCGAAATCGAGCACCTCCCACTTCGCGAGCGGGCAAAACGAAAGAAGGCCAAGAGCATCCGGGAGGCGGCGGAGGCATTGTTTAGCGAGAAGCCGTTCGCGGAAGTTACCACGAAGGAGCTGGCAGAGCGCGCCGGCGTGGGTGAAGCCACCCTGTTTCGCTACATGGCCAATAAGACGGAACTGCTTTTACTGGTATACAGCGACAAAATGGATGAGGCCTTTGGTGCGGTCGAATCGCAGGACGCGCAGGTCGCAGCAACCGAGAAGAAGGACGCTTCCTCTTATCTCCAGCGCGTCTACTCTGTCTACGAGGCCCGCTGCCGGTTTTATCTGGAGGATCCAGAAAACTCAGCGCTCTATCTGAGAGAGGGCTTTCGGACTGACAGCGCCCTCGGCCTCAGGGCCGTAGAACAGGGGGACCGGTGCATCCGCTTGGTCGAGTCCATCCTCCAGGAAGGGCAGGATGCCGGATATATCCTCCAGAGCATCGATTCCGAGCTTGTTGCCCAAAACTGCCACGGCATCTACATGCATGAAATAGACAGGGCGCCGGTACGGGGCTATACGCCGGAAAGCATCTGGGAACGCGTCAAAGCCCGTCTGGAAGTGCAGCTGGAACCTCTTACGCTTCCAGGCACCTAGCGCCATTTGTTTATGTCTAGCGATCAACCAGACCAAATTTTACTGAATCAAGCCTATTAGGAGTCAAACATGAGTAAGTATGCTGTGATCGATCCGGCGACGGGGGAGCTTGTCAAGGCGTATCAGGAGGCGACGGATGCCGAGATCGAACTCGCTCTCTCAAAGGCGCAACG